>DATJPH010000334.1:0-6148 GCA_035506475.1 Bacteroidota bacterium
CGGAGCTTGTCCATGATCTCCAGCCCGACGCTGACCGGCGTGCGGAAATGGTTCGCCCCCTTCGTGATATCGGCCTGGTACAGGTAGTAGGGGCGCACACGCATCGTCAGCAGCTTCCGCATCAGCTCGAGCATCACCTCCGGAGAATCGTTCACCCCCTTCATCAGGACTGCCTGGTTGCCGACAGGGATGCCGGCGTCGGCGAGCATCTCGCACGCCCGCTTCGCCTCCGGCGTGCATTCCCACGGATGGTTGAAATGCGTGTTGACGTAGATGGGATGGTACTTCCTGAGCATCTTGCAGAGCTTCGTCGTGATCCGCTGCGGCAGCACGCAGGGCATTTTCGTCCCCAGCCGGATGATCTCCACGTGCGGGAGCTCCCGGAGACCGGCGATGATCCTCTCGAGCATGTAGTCGGTGAGCATCAGCGGATCGCCGCCGGAGAGGATCACGTCGCGAACTTCGGGATGCGCGGCGATGTAGTCGATCCCCCCCTGGATGTACTTCATGTTGATCTTCGAGGAATCGCCCACCTTCCTCTTTCTCGTGCAGAACCGGCAGTACATCGAGCACTGGCTCGTCGTCAGAAAGAGCACCCGGTCGGGGTAGCGGTGGACAATGCTCGGCACGGGGCTGTGCGAGTCCTCGGCCAGCGGATCCTCGGGGAAGTCATCCTCCTCGAGCTCCTTTCCGTCCGGTATGCACTGGAGCCAGATGGGATCCCCGGGGAAACGTATGAGGCTCAGGTAATAAGGATTGATCCGGATGTGGAAAAGCTTGTTCAGGCGCTCGGAGAGATCCTTGTCGAACCCGAACTTCTCGACGAGGTCTTTTCCGCTGTCCACACTCTGCCGCAGCATGGTCTGCCAGAGTTCCATTGGTGCCTTTACTCCTCCCCTGCAGGTTATGTCAGATATTTGCCGTATACGACCAGGTCATCCCCCGGCCTGTAGTAGTCCCTGATCCTTGCCAGCTCCCCGTACCCTCTCCGCGCGTAAAACTCTCTCGTCTTCCGGTACGCAGGGAGCGAGGAGGTCTCCGCGATGACCAGCCGTCCCGACATCCCCCTGATCAGATCGCAGGCGTGATCATCAAGCGCACGCCCTATCCCCTTGCCGTGGAGGGCGGGGTCCACCGCCACCCAGTACAGATCGAACGTCCCCTGCGTGGCGGGCGTCGGGCCCACACAGTAGTACCCGGCGACCTTCCCCTCCTGCTCGTACACCCTGATGATGTAATCGGTCTGCCCCGGCACGTTGAGCACCGTGTCGATGAGCTCGAGCGCGATGGCGACTTCGTCCCTCGAAAATACGCCCGTCGCCGCAACCAGATCTCCGAGCGGGCCGCGGTCATCGCGCCCGAGGGGCCTGATCACAGCCGGCGCTCCAGCGCCGATTCCACGATCTTCCCCACGATCTCGGCGAATGTGTATCCCTGCGCGCGCGCCGAGCGCGCGAACCCCGCGTCGTCGGAGATGTCGGGGTTGGGGTTCACTTCAAGGACATAGGGGACATTCTCTTTCGTCAGGCGGAAGTCGACCCTCGCGTAATCGCGGCAGCCGATAAGCGTGTAGGCCCGGATCGCTGTTTCCTTGATCCGGGCTTCGAGACCCGCGGGGAGGACGGCGGGACAGACCCCCCGCGTCCCCTCGTACGCCACGGTGCCGTGGATCCACTTGGCCTCGTAGCTCACGATCTTGTGCATCCCCTCCGTGAGCCCGGAGAAGTCGATCTCCGAGATCGGGAGGGCGACCGGAGGCTTGTTTCCCAGGATCGCGACGTTCAATTCCCTGCCGTCGATATACTCCTCGGCAAGCGCGGGCTGATCGTATTCGGTCTGGATGAACCGCACCCGCTTCTTCAGGTCCGCAAGCGTGTAGACGACGGAGAGGTCGTCGATGCCGACGCTCGCATCTTCGTGCGCGGGCTTGACGA
Source organism: Bacteroidota bacterium (assembly GCA_035506475.1). Lineage (GTDB taxonomy): Bacteria > Bacteroidota > Ignavibacteria > UBA10030 > UBA6906 > Fen-1273. Next base: position 1,935 of record DATJPH010000334.1, read on the forward strand.
TCATGGGGAACGTGATCCCGTCCTGCAATACGATCCTGTCCTTGATCCCGAACACCATGAACCGGGGGGTCCTGATCCCGTGGGCCGAAAGTATCTCCTTGACGCGCGGCTTGTTGAGCGCGGTCCCCAGGGCGAGCGGTCCCGCGCCGGTGAAGGGGATGTTCATAAGCTCGTAGACGCCCGCGACGTTCATCTCCTGGGCGGATTCGTTTTCGACGCTCTCGACGAGGTTGAAGACGAGATCGGGGCGCTCTTCGCGCAGGTAGTCGATAAGCCTGAAAAAGTTGCTGTCCACGTTGAATATCGTCGTCCTGTACCCGAGCGCGTTGAGCGCGGACTTGATATCCTCCATCTCCTCCACGACGCCGATCTCGGAGAGGTCGATGAGCGCCTGGGTGGCCAGCGTCTTGCCGCGCGGGGTCTTGGGGACGGGGGCCGGTGGCGGCCCTTCAAGGAGCGTCCCGTTTTCCCCGATGTACTTCCGTCCGGCGTCGGTCCCGACGACGGGTTCGTTGTAGAGCACCGCGATGCGCGTTTTTCTGGCCATGGGAGTATCTCGCTTCACGCTTTTCATTCGCTTCATTCGGGCACGCAGGCGGTCATGCAGACACCGCGTGCCGGCCCGCACGGACGGGGATCCCGCACCGCGTCAGCGCGATATCGAGGACCGTATTGATGAGCCCGTTGTAGTTCATCCCCGCGGCGCGCGCCGCCTTGGGAAAACAGGAATTGTCCTCCGGCCTGGGCAGGATGCCGGGGAGCGGGTTGACTTCGATGACGCACGGATCTCCCGCGGCGTCGCACCGGATATCGATCCGCGTCCAGTCGCGGCAGCGGAGAACCGCGTAGGTTTTCCTGCAGATGGACTCGATACGGCGGCGGAGGGGCTCGTCCAGGCGCGCGGGGCACTCGTAGATGTCAAGCGGCTTCTCGACAGTGTCCCAGATCCACTTGGCCTCGTAGGAGTAGATCGGGTTCGCCCCGGGGGGGAGGGCGTCGAACTTGATCTCCACGACCGGGAGGACGCGGAGCGCTTCGCCGTTCCCCATCATCGCCACGGTGAACTCCCGTCCGGGGAGGAACTCCTCCACGAGCGCCGGCTCACCGTACGTCTCCAGGACCGTCCCGACCTCCCTGGCGAGCTCCGCCGCGTTCTTCACGACGCACGAGTCGTAGATCCCCTTGCTCGATCCCTCGTGCAGGGGCTTGACGATCGCCGGGAACGAGGCGCGGAGCGTGCGGCACTCCTCGACGGACGCCACGACCGCGTGCGGCGCCGTGGGGATCCCGTTGTAGGCCAGGACTTCCTTCGCCCGCGACTTGACGAGGCAGATTCCCAGCGTGAGCGGGTCGGAGCCGAGGTACGGTATGCGGAGCATCTCGAGCATCGAAGGAACCTGCCCTTCCCGCGACGGGCCGTAAAGTCCTTCGGCGATGTTGAAAGCGAAAAAAGGCCTTATTTTACGCAGTTTTTCGTATGCATCCTCGTCCGCCTCTATCATAGTGACGTCGTACCGCTCGGCGAGCGCATCGCGGACGGCCGCAACGGTGTCCGCGGTGTCCCACTCGGCGAACATATCGTTGACGCGCTCCGACGGAGCGACGGTGACAAGGGCGCCCGCATCGCGACGACGATCAACGTGAGAGACGGAGACGGGTGCGGGGGAGTGAGGGAGATTCGCGCGGGTGGTTCCGGCTGATGCGTGAGGCTGTGCTTCCGACTTTACGTTGAAGAGGAGAGCTAACGTCTCCGAAAAAGAAGGAACCTGTGGTGACGAAGGATCCAGAAAAACTCCAAACTGTTCGACTCACTCATCATCTGTGTGTTAATATACGCTTTTTCGATTGGTTGTCAAGAAAAAAGTGCGTTTTTGACCTCCGGAGGGTGACGGCAGTCTCATCCGACATCGAGCAACTTCATCTCGTCATGATACCGGGAGCGGAGATATTCGAGGAGCGATCGGTGTTCGCCCTTCGCAAGGTGAGGATCGTCCGCGACGATCGCGAACGCGTCGTCGCGCGCGTCGGCAAGAAGCGCGGCGTCGGCGATGATGTCGGCGATTTTAAATTCCGGCATCCCGCTCTGCCGCGTGCCGAAGAAATCTCCCGGTCCGCGGATCTGGAGATCGGTCTCGGCGATCCTGAACCCGTCGGTCGTCGACACCATCGCGGCGAGCCGGCGTTCGGCGAGCAGCTGTTCACCGGCCGACGCGGCCGCCGGGCGCGACGCGGCGCGCGACGCCCTCCCCGCGATCCAGCGTTTGGCGACAAGAATGCAGAACGACCGGTCGCTCCCGCGTCCGACGCGGCCTCTGAGCTGGTGAAGCTGCGAGAGGCCGAACCGTTCGGCGTTCTCGATGACCATCACCGTCGCGTTGCTCACGTCGATCCCCACTTCGATCACCGTCGTCGCCACCAGGATGTCGATCTCCCGGCGCGTGAACCTCTCCATGACCGCGTCGCGCTCCTCGCCGCTGAGCCGCCCGTGAATCAGTCCGAGCCTGAGGTCCGGAAAGATGGTGTTCTGCAGGTGGTTGTAGTGGACGGTCGCGGCCTTCAGATCGAGTTTTTCCGATTCCTCGATGAGCGGGTACACGTAGTACGCCTGGCGGCCGGCGCGGACCTGCTCGCGGACGAACGATGCGACGGAGGCCATGTCCGCGTCGCTCTTGAGGACGGTCGTCACCGGCTTGCGGTCGGCGGGAAGCTCGTCGATCACCGAGACGTCGAGATCGCCGTAGAGCGTCAGCGAGAGCGTACGCGGGATCGGCGTCGCCGTCATCACGAGCACGTCGGGGTTCACCCCCTTTCCCCGGAGAGTCGCGCGCTGCATCACGCCGAACCGGTGCTGCTCGTCGATGACGACGAACCCCAGGCGCGCGAAGGCGACCTCCTTCTCGAAGAGCGCATGCGTCCCGACCACGATCTGCGCCGTCCCCTCCCTGATGTCATCAAGGACGTCCCGCCGCAGCGCGCTCTTCTGCGCTCCCACGAGGAGCCGTATGGTCACCGGGCTCGCGCCGAGCAGCCGCCGGAGCGTCCTGAAGTGCTGCTCGGCCAGGAGCTCCGTCGGCGCCATGAACACCGACTGGTAGCCGCTCGAGACGGCGATCAGCATCGCGATAAGCGCGACGACCGTTTTCCCGCTCCCGACGTCACCCTGGAGGAGCCTGTTCATCACCTTCGGTGCAGCCATGTCGGCGGTGATCTCCCTGACGACGCGCACCTGGGCGCGCGTGAGCTCAAAGGGGAGCGTATCGACGAGGGCGCGCGCAAGCGGGGATCTCACATCGAAGGCGATCCCGCCCGACTCCTCGCGCGCAATGCGGCGCTTCATCGCGAGCTTGAGCTGAAAACGGAACAGTTCCTCGTACTTCAGCCGGCGCAGGCTCTCCCGGAGATCGTCCCTGGAGGCCGGGTGGTGGACGGACTGGAGTGCTGCGCGCGCGGGGATCAGGCGCCTCGCCTGGGTGATCTCCCGGGGGAGAATCTCGGGAAACCTCTCGCCGTACGTCCTGAGCGCGCCTGCGATGACCCTGCGGAGACCGCCGCTGTCGAGCCCGGCACGCGCGAGGTCCTGCCCCGAGGGGTACATCGGGACAAGCCCTCCCGTGTTGAGAGCGTCGACCCACCGGGTGGAGGCGGGCTCCTCTTCCCCCCCCGCCGGCAAGGACATCCTGTCGATATCGGGGTGGACGAACTGGAGAACCCCCCCGTACATGGCCGCCTCCCCGGATACGGCCAGCGTCTCGCCGACCCGGAACATGTTCTTCCAGTACCCGACGCCGCCGAACCAGACGCACTGCAGCGAACCGGTCCGGTCGGCAAGCACAAGGACGAACCGCGATTTCGCGCCGAACCCGAGAACGCGGAACGACCGGACCTCGCCGACGGCGGTGTACTCCCGCCGGGGCTCTTCCGGGGATGCTCCGCCTGGAGCCGCCCCGGGGGCCTGAGCGTTCATGCGCGTCAGCCGTAGGAGCTCGGCGATCGATACAACGGTTGTACGGTCGATATAGCGGCGGGGGACGTGCAGGAGGAGGTCCTCCACGGTCCTGATCCCGGCCTCTTCGAGGAGGGCCGATTTCTTCGGTCCGATCCCTTTGACAAATTTTACCGGTACGGAGTGAAGATCGGAAGGATGGGCGGGTGATTGCATGTCGCGTCCAAGATACAGCCCCCCGGGGGGAGTGTCAAGCAGGTTGCTTCGCCCG
>DATJPH010000335.1:0-10689 GCA_035506475.1 Bacteroidota bacterium
ATTCCGAATACGTCTCGCCGTCGTGGTTTTTCACCTTCCGGCGGTAGCTCGTGCAGAAGATCGGCTCGATCCCCGAGCTCGTCTGGGCGACGATCGATCCCGTCCCCACCGGGGGCATGGTGATGACCGTGCTGTTCCGGATGCCGTGCGCCCTGATGCTCTCCTGGATGTCCGCCGGGAGGCTCTGGACGAACTTGCTCCGGGAATACCCCTCCCAGGCGAAGAGGGGGAAGGGCCCCTTCTCGCGCGCCAGCTCCACGGACGTTTTGTATGACTCGTCCCGGATCGTGCGCATCATCTTCTCGGTTTCGTCGAGCGCTTCCTGCGTGTCGTACTTGATCTTCATCTTCACCAGCGCGTCCGCAAGCCCGGTGATGCCGAGCCCGATGCGCCGGTCGGAGGCCACCGCTTTCCTGATCTTCTCGAGCGCGTGGTTCTCCATGTTGTAGTCGATGATGTTGTCCATGAACCGGGTCGCCACGCGCGTCACTTCCGCAAGCTCCTCGTAGTCGAATTTTCCCTTGTCATCGACGAACTTGCCCAGGTTGATGTTCCCCAGGTTGCACGCAGTGTAGGCCGCCAGCGGCTGTTCCCCGCACGGGTTCGTGCTGCTCAGCGGGTTCGCGTACTCGACGTTGTGGTAGTCCTTCATCGTGTCCCAGAAGATGATCCCGGGCTCGGCCGATGCGTGCGCGTTCTTGATGATCTTGAACCAGAGCTCTTTTGCCTTCACCTTCCGGTAGGCCTTGCCGTTCCAGCGGAGCTCAAACTCCAGGTCGTTCGTGACGGCGTGCATGAACTCGTGGGTGATGAGCACGCTGATGTTCGCGTGCTGCACCTTGATGCGCCTGGCGTCGTTCTTGATCGTGATGAACCGCTCGATATCGGGATGATCCACGCGCATCGTGAGCATGAGGGCGCCCCGGCGTCCGGCCTGGGACACCGTGTTCGTGCTCTCGCTGAAGAGGTTCATGAAGGCGGTCGCCCCGGGGGAGTGGTCGATCGTCGCATTGACGGCCGCTCCTTCCGGACGGAGGACGGAGAGATCGGTGCCCACGCCGCCGCCCGTGCGGTAGACCATCGCGGACTCGGTGATGCAGCGGTAGATCCCCTCGAGGCTGTCCTCCTCGATCGGGATCACGTAGCAATTGGAGAGCGTGGGCCTGCGCCGCGCGTCGACGCGCCCCGCCCCGTGCATGACGCGGCCCCCGGGGACAAACCGGAAATCGAACAGGAGTTCCAGGAAGCGGTTGTACCAGTATTCCTGGTCCTTCTCAACGGACGCGAGCGCCCGGGCGATGCGGTCCCACATGTGCATCGGCCCCTTCTCGGTGTGCGAGAGATATTTGGAGCGCAGCACGTCTGCCGCGAGGTCGTTGTCCTTGTAATAGTCGCGGCAGTCGAGGGCCAGGTCCATCACTGCATCGTTCATCGCCTTCGAACCCTTGACGTTGCGTACCGCGTTTCTCGTGTCCACGGAGGGAACGGGGGGGGTCTCCTTGTGGGCCATGGGGCAATATCCTCGCTATGAAAAATGCACAGAAAAAACCATCCCCCCCCGGTTCAAAAACCTGTTGTTTGCGGGGTTGGGGGGGACAGGCCTATGGTGTACGACAGGACTTTACGATTCCGCTGCTCTTCAGGTATTTCGCTCTGGTTTGCCGCATCCGCATGATCGCGTGCCTCTGCAATTGATGCCGAACCGCGCTCTAAAGACAGCCGGAAGGTGGGAGCAACGGCGGAAAATATAATACGTTGACGGAGTGAAGTCAAGTTAATATTTTCAGGTCCCACACTTTGTGCTGTGCGACAACGACTTAGCGGAGAGGAAATTTTATGTTACGGGTCCGCTCCCTCTGCGGCACACACATCGCTCACCGATATTGCGTGCCGGTATTGCTTTTAACGACGCCGGGCCGTATTTTTTCAGGCGCTTTTCTTCCCCGCCGCTTGCTCACATGCCAATAGAGGTACCCGGGCCATGTCCTCCGCCGTCCAGTTCACGACGATCCCTGAGATGTTCGACAGGCTGACCTCCCGTTTTGCCGCGGAGCGCAAGCCTGCGCTCATGTACAAAGCGGACGGTTCGTATAAAGGTATTCCCTACAAGGAGTTGCGCCGCCAGGTGGAGTTGTTCGCCTTCGGCCTCGCATCCCTGGGTGTGAAGCGCGGAGACCGCGTTTCCATCATCGCGGAAAACAGGCCGGAATGGGTGATCGCCGACCAGGCCATCGCAGCCCTCGGCGCGGTGAGCGTTCCCGTCTACCCCACGATGACGGCGAAGCAGATCGAATACATATTCAATGACGCGACAGTCAGCGTCGCGATCGTGTCGAACCAGTTCCAGCTCAACAAGGTCGCCAAGATCTCCCCTGCCGTGCCGACGCTGGAGAAGACCGTCGTCATGGGGGAGAAACCGGTCGTGCAGGCCGGCCCGGGGATCGTGGCGTTCTCCTATGTTATGATAATCGGGGAGGAATTCCAGCATGAGAGTCCGGACTACCTCCGGGCATCGATGAAAACGGTGAAGCCGGAAGACCTCCTGACGATCATCTACACGTCGGGAACGACGGGGAATCCCAAGGGGGTCATGCTGACCCACAGCAACCTCTGCAGCAACATACAGAGCGCCGCCGAGGCCATCCCTTTCGGCACCTCCGACGTCCTCCTGTCGTTTCTCCCCCTGAGCCATTCATTCGAGCGGATGGCGGGGTACTACACCGGCATGGCATGCGGGGCCACGGTGGCCTTTGCCGAAAGCGTCGAAACGGTGCGCGACAACATGCTCGAGGTGCGGCCGACGATTGTCACGACGGTCCCCCGTCTCTTTGAGCGGATCCAGAGCCGGATCATCAAGCAGGTCGATGCCGGGTCCCCGCTCCGCCGGAAGCTCTTCTACTGGGCGATCGGCGTCGGCCGTGAATATGCCGCCGCCGTGAAAGAGCGGAACGTCGGCCTCCCGCTCAGGCTCCGGCACGCACTGGCGGACCGGCTTGTGTTCTCCAGGGTCAAGAGCAGGACCGGCGGGAGGATGCGGTTCTTCTGTTCCGGGGGAGCCGCGCTGGGGAAGGAGTTCGGGGAATTCTTTGAGGCCGTCGGGCTGAGCATCATCGAGGGATACGGCCTGACGGAAAGCTCGCCCGTGATATCCGTCAACCGGCTAGACAGGTACCGGTTCGGCTCCGTCGGCCATCCCATACAGGGGGTGGAGGTGCGCGTCGCGCACGACGGGGAGATCCTGGCGCGCGGGCCGAACATCATGAAAGGGTACTGGAACAACCCCTCCGCGACGCGCGAGGTGATTGATCAAGAGGGATGGCTCCATACCGGCGATATCGGGATGATCGACGCCGAGGGATTCATACACATCACCGACAGGAAGAAGCACCTGTTCGTCAGCTCGGGAGGAAAGAACATCGCCCCCCAGCCCATCGAGAACCTCTTTCTTTCGAACAAGTACATCGAGCAGTTCATGCTCATCGGCGACCGGAGGATGTTCCTGACGGCCCTGATCGTCCCCGATTTCGACGCGCTCAAGGAGTATGCCGATGCGCGCGGGATCGCCTACGCGACGAACACCGACCTTGCCGCGCATCCGACGATCAACGAGCTTATACAGAACAACATCCACCAGATCCAGAAGGACCTTGCCAGCTACGAGCGCGTCAGGAAATTCACGCTGCTCGACAGGCAGTTCACCGTCGAGGAGGGCGAGCTCACGCCCACGCAGAAAGTCCGGCGCAGGGTGATCGAGGAACGCTACGCCCGTCTTATCGAAGGGATGTACAAAGGGATCAACTGAAACCCGCTTCGTTGACATTCACCCCGTTTTTGAGTAGATTTTGCCCATTCGGACGCAACTTTCCCCCTCACCCCGGTGTTTGGAGATATGATCCCATGGTGCAGTACATCCCCATAGCAATCATGCTCGGCCTGGGCGTGCTGGCGGGACTGGTGTTCACGAACATCAACCGCCTGATCGGTCCGAAGCATCCCACCGAGGAGAAACTTTCCACCTACGAGAGCGGCATGGAGCCCGTGAAGAGCGCGCGGGAGAGGTTTTCCGTGAAGTTCTACCTCGTGGCCATGCTCTTTATCGTCTTCGATATCGAGACCGTCTTCATGTACCCGTGGGCGGTCATGTACAGGACGCTCGGTGTTCCGGGTTTCGTCGAGATGATCGTCTTTATCGCCGTTCTTCTCGTGGGGCTCGTGTATGTTGTGAAGAAGGGAGCGTTACGGTGGCACTAGCAGGTGTGACGAACGAAGGATTTTTGACCGCGCGCCTTGACGACGTCATCAACTGGGCGCGGAAGAACTCGCTCTGGCCGATGCCGATGGGAATCTCCTGCTGCGCGATCGAGATGATGGCGACGGCGTCCCCGCGGTTCGATATTTCCCGGTTCGGGTCCGAAGTGATGAGGTTCACGCCGCGGCAGTGCGACGTCATGATCGTCGCGGGGACCGTGACGTACAAGATGGCCCGGGTTGTGAGGAAGATCTATGATCAGATGCCCGACCCGAAGTGGGTGATCTCGATGGGCGCGTGCGCCTCCTCCGGGGGGATGTTCCGTTCGTACGCGGTCGTCCAGGGGATCGACCAGTTCATGCCCGTCGACGTCTACGTCGCCGGGTGCCCCCCGCGGCCGGAGGCGCTCCTTCTCGGCCTCTTGGAGCTCCAGAAGAAGATCGCCGGGGATACGACGCTCAGCAGTTACATGCGCGGGGGGAAGATCCTCATTCCCGAAGGCGCCGCCGAAGCGAAAGGAGCGGTGCCGGCATGACGCACGCCGCCGCGGATATCCTCCAGGCACGGCTCCCGGGCAGCGTGCGCGCCGTGACGGAGTTCAGGGGCGACCTGACGGTGACGGTCCGGCGCGAAGACGTCGTCCGCGCCTGCGAGGTCCTGAAAATCGATCCCGCCCTCTCCGTCGACATGGTGATCGACGTCCTCGGCGTCGACATGTACCGGCCGGAAGAACGGTTCGAAGTCGTGTACAACCTCTACTCGCTCGCGCACCGGGAGTACGTCCGCCTCAAGGTGCTCGTGGACGAACAGGACCTCACGGTGCCGACGGTCACGGGCGTGTGGCCCGGCGCCAACTGGCACGAGAGGGAAACCTACGACATGTTCGGGATCGTGTTTACGGGCCATCCCGATCTCCGCCGGATGTACATGCCCGAAGAGTTCGAGTACTTCCCCCTGCGCAAGGACTTCCCGACGATGGGCATCCCGGATTCACTTCCCCTCCCCCGGAGATAACCCATGCCCGCACGCAGTGCAGATGAATCGAAGAAGAGCAGGATACTCTCCGCGCTCGAGGACCAGGACACGACGGTCATCATCGATGACCCCCTCGAGAACGAGATGGTCCTCAACATGGGACCACAGCACCCGGCGACACACGGCGTGCTCCGGCTCCTTGTGCGCCTCGACGGCGAGACCGTCGTGGCGGTTGTGCCCGAGCTCGGGTACCTGCACCGGGGATACGAAAAGATCGCCGAAGCGAGCACCTACCACGAGTTCATTCCCCACACCGACAGGCTCGACTACCTCTCCCCGATATCGAACAACGTCGCCTACTGCCTGGCGGTTGAGAAGCTGGCCGGCATCGAGGTCCCCGAGCGCGCGAAATACATCCGCGTCCTTGTCTGCGAAATGGCCCGCATCGCCTCGCATCTTGTCGCCGCGGGGAGCATGGCGATGGACGTCGGCGCCCTGACGGTGCTTCTCTGGACGTTCCGCGAGCGGGAGAAGATCCTTGATATCTACGACGTCCTGTGCGGGGCCCGGTTCACGACGAGCTACTCGCGGATCGGGGGGCTGCAGCAGGACTGGGACGAGCGCGCCACGGCGATGCTCAGGCAGTTCCTGGGGGAATTCGGCGGAGACCTCCTCGAGGTCGAAAAGCTCCTCGGGACGAACAGGATATTCGTCGACAGGTGCGAGAACGTCGGCGTCCTGAAGCGCGAAGACGCCATCGCCCTGGGGATCACCGGGCCGATCCTCCGCGCCGCGGGCGTTCCGCGCGACCTGCGCAGGGACAGGCCCTACCTCGTCTACGACAGGTTTGATTTCAACGTCGTCACGCTCGAAGAGAGCGACGCCCTCGCCCGCTTTTATGTCCGCATTGCGGAGATGAAGGAGAGTGCCGCGATACTCCGCCAGGCGATCGACGCGCTGCCGGCGGGGCCCTACCGGGCGGACGAACCGAAGAAGGTCCCCCCGCGGAAGGACCGCATCTACACGCACATGGAGGAGCTGATACAGGACTTCATGCTCGTGAACATGGGGATCGATCCCCCGGTGGGCGAAGTGTACCAGGGGATCGAGTCCTCGAAAGGGGAGCTCGGGTTCTACATCGTGAGCGACGGTACAGGTCACCCCTGGAGGATGAAGATCCGCTCTCCGTCGGCGAACAATCTCTCGGCGCTCCCGCTGATGCTCAAAGGATGCATGATCTCCGACATTGTGGCCGTCATCGGGTCGATTGATCCGGTGATGGGAGAAGCCGACAAATAGCAGGACGCGAACATGCTTTCAGAACAGAGCCTGAAGAAGATCGAGGAGCTGAAAAAGCGGTATCCCGACCCGCAGTCCGTGGTGCTCGCCGCCCTCTGGATGTGGCAGGAGGAGCACGGGTGGATCTCGGGCGAGGGGATGACGGAAGTCGCACGGCTCCTGGGGATCCCCCCCCATCACGTATACGGCGTCGTGAGCTTCTACACGATGTTCAACAGCAAACCTGTGGGGCGGCACAAGATCGAAGTCTGCACGAACGTCTCGTGCATGCTCCGGAACAGCGACAGGATCCTCACCCACATCAAGGAGAGCCTCCACGTGGACGTCGGTGGGACGACGCCGGACGGTCGCTTCACGCTCGTGGAGGCCGAGTGCCTCGGGTCCTGCGGGACGGCCCCCATGATGCAGGTGGGAGACGAGTATTACGAGAATCTTGACGAGGCGAAAGTGGACGCGATCCTCACCGGTCTGAAATAACGATGGAACCCCTGATCCTTCCCCCCGTCCCCGGTCTCCGGGATATCGGCGTCTACGAATCGGGCGGCGGCTATGCGATGCTCCGCAAAGCGCTCACGATGAAGCCGGAAGAGGTGACCGATGAAGTGAAGAAGTCGGGCCTGCGCGGGCGCGGCGGCGCGTGCTTCCCCACCGGGTTGAAGTGGACGTTCATGCCGAAGCAGACGACGAAGGAGAAATACCTCTGCGTGAACGGGGACGAAAGCGAGCCCGGGACGTTCAAGGACCGGCAGATATTCGAATCCAATCCCCACCTGCTCATCGAAGGGGCGATCATCGCCGCCTACGCGATGGGTGTCGGCACGATCTATCTGTATATCCGCGGGGAGTACAACAGATGGATCGCGATGGTCCAGAAGGCGCTTGATGAGGCGTACGCGCGCGGCTACTGCGGCGAAAACATCCTCGGCTCGGGGTTCAGCACGTCGTTCACGATTCACAGGGGAGCGGGCGCGTACATCTGCGGCGAGGAATCGTCCCTGATGAATTCCATCGAAGGGCAGAGGGGCTACCCGCGCGTGAAGCCGCCGTTCCCCGCGCAGTTCGGCCTCTGGGGCTGTCCGACCACGATCAACAACGTCGAGACGATTGCGAACGTCCCGGTCATTCTCCGCCTGGGGTGGGAAGCCTACAGCAAAATCGGCCACCCGAAACATCCCGGACCCATACTCGTCGGCGTGAGCGGACATGTCAACACGCCGGGCGTCTTCGAGCTCCCGACCGGCGTCCTCCTGACCGATATCATTTATACGTACGCGGGGGGTGTCCCCGGAAATAAGAAGATCAAGGCGGTCATCCCCGGCGGATCGTCAACGATGATCCTGAGGGGGGAAGCGCTCGAAGGCGTCACGATGGATGCCGAAGGCCTCAAAGCTGCGGGTTCGTCGGTCGGGACGGCGGGGATGATCGTCATGGACGAGGATACCGACCTCATTCGCGTCATCACGCGCATCGCCGGGTTCTACCACCACGAATCGTGCGGCCAGTGCACCCCCTGCCGCGAAGGGACCGGGTGGATGCACAAGATCCTGAAACGGTTCGAGGCGGGGGACGCGACGATGGCCGATCTCGATCTCCTCCTCGAGGTGGCGAACAACATCGAAGGGAACACCATCTGCGCCCTGGGCGACGCGGCAGCATGGCCGGTGCAGAGCATGATCAAGCGGTTCCGGGAAGAGTTCGAAAAACGGGTGAAGCCCCCCGTTCTCTCGGCCGTTCCCGCATGAGCCACCCCATACGTGATATCACCGTCGAGATCACGCGCGTCGCCGGGGCAAAAGACGATGTCCCTCTTCCTTCGTACGCCACGGAGGGATCCGCCGGAATGGACGTCTGCGCCTCGGTGGAGGGGGAGCTTGTCCTGAAGGCCGGAAGCACGACGCTTGTCCCGACCGGTTTCGCGATCGCTCTCCCCGCCGGGTACGAAGCGCAGATCAGGCCGAGGAGCGGGCTGGCGGTCAAACACGAGATCGGGATCATGAACTCCCCCGGGACGATCGACTCCGATTACCGGGGGGAGGTGAAAATCATCCTGACGAATTTCGGCGCGAATGATTTCGTGGTCCGCCGGGGCGACAGGATTGCCCAGATGGTGATTGCCCGGTACGCCCGCGTGGAGTGGACGGAGACCGGCTCGCTCGATGAAACAAACAGGGGCGCGGGGGGATTCGGACACACAGGGAGGTGACATGCCGCGTCGGGCTCGGCTGAACCCGGCTCCAGAGCGCACACTTCATGAGGCCGGCGCGAATCTCCCGCAGGGCCGCTCCCACGCGGAGACCGTGTTGCTTGCCGCGGCGGTCCTGCTCATCGCTCTTCTCGCCTTTGCCGTCTATCCATCCCTCTCGCCGTTCGTCATCCTGGCGGGACTCCTGTATCTCCTGTATCCGTACCGTCAGGAGCGTGTTCCCCGGCGTCTTCTCTGGCTCGGCACGTTCCTGTTTGTCGTCTGGTTCGTCTCGGCGATCATCGGTGTGCTTGCGCCGTTCATCATCGCGCTTTTCCTCGCCTATATCCTGAACCCCCTCGTCGTGGTCATGGAGAGACGCCGGGTCCCGCGCTGGCTCTCCACGCTCATCATCATGATTCTCCTCGTGGGAGCGCTTGTGACGCTCGGGCTCTTCGTTGTCCCCGTGGCACTGGAGCAGTTCCAGGCTCTCACGGCCGCTGCGGGAACGCTTGCCGGCGACGCGAGCAGGGCGATCGAATCGGGCGCCCTCGTCGAGATCCTCGGACGATTCGGGGTCTCCGGAGAAAAGGCCAGGGAGGTCTTCACCCAGAATCTCACCCCCAAGCTCGAGGAGATGATCACCCGGCTCTTCGCGGGGCTTGCCGATATCGTCAGCAGCGTCAGCGCGCTGGCGCACCAGCTTCTCAATATTATCATCGTGCCGTTCGTTCTCTTCTACCTGCTCCTCGATTTTCCCCTTGTCCTCCACCGGGGCGCGATGCTCGTGCCGAAAAAATCCCGCTCCCGGGTTATCCAGCTCGCGTCGCGGGCGGACGACCTGATGGGGAGCTACTTCCGCGGCGCCATCCTCGTCGCGTCGATACAGGGGACGATATCGGGATTTGTTCTCTGGGTTGCCGGGGTGCAATACGCCGTCGTCCTCGGGCTGATGACGGCGGCCCTCGATTTCGTCCCGTACGTCGGCCTTGCGGTCAGCCTCGTCGTCGCTTCGACCGTTGCGCTCTTCAGCGGGGGCGCGGTCGGCACGAAGGTCCTGGTCGTCGTCGTCATGTACCTGAGCCAGAAGGTCTTTGAAGCCGCCGTGCTGGGGCCGAAGATTCTCGGGAAGCACGTCGGGCTTCATCCCGTCCTCCTGATTCTTTCACTCCTTGTCTTCGGCGAATTCCTGGGGCTCGTGGGACTCCTCATCGCCGTCCCGGCGACGGCGCTCCTCATCGCGGGGATCAAGGAATGGGAAACGGCGCGCAAGAGCGCTGCAGCAGGAGGAGGGGGGTAGCGGGCGCACATGGCCGGGACACTCCACCTCGTGGCCACACCGATCGGCAACTTCGACGACATGACCTTCCGCGCGCTGAGCACGCTCAAATCGGCGGATCTTGTCATCTGCGAGGAGCGCCGGGAGGGAGAGCGGCTCCTGCGGCATTTAGGCATCGCCAGGCCCCTCGAGACGCTCAATGAGCATAACGAAGCTGCCGCCTCCCACAACATTCTCAACCCCCTCCGTGCGGGAAAAAACGTCGCGCTGATCTCCGACTGCGGCACGCCGGTCTTCTCCGATCCGGGGCAGGTGCTCGTCGAGAAAGCGATCGCCGCCGGCGTCCGCGTGGTGCCGGTCCCCGGCGCGTCCTCGCTGATGCCCGCGCTGACCGTCTCCGGTTTTTCCATCGATCAGTTTCTCTACTACGGCTGGCTCTCCCCCAAGAAGGAGCGGCGGCGGGCGGAACTGCGGCAGCTCCAGCAGGAGCGTCGGACGATTGTCCTGATGGATACGCCGTACCGTCTCGTCCAGCTCCTGCGTGACTGTGCGGAGGTGTTCGGCACCTCGCGCCGCATGTGCCTGGCGTTCAATCTCACGCTGCCGGACGAAGAGGTCCTGTACGGCACGGGGGTCTCGCTCCATGCGGCGTGCTCGGCCAGGGAGATGAAGGGAGAGTACGTCATCGTGATCGAGGGACGGATG
>DATJPH010000336.1:0-10784 GCA_035506475.1 Bacteroidota bacterium
GGAGCGCCCGCCGCAACCCTGCAGAGCAATGGCCGCAGAGGCGGCCGTGATGAACGCAATCAGCCTGTCGTGTGTCCGCATTGATTGTCCGTCGTCTGTAATGTTCGGATCCTAGTATTGAACCGTCCCGAGGGCCTTCTGGACGTCGAGCTTGCTGCTGAGGACCTGGTAGAGCGCGTTTGTCCTGTTGATCTGGGCCGTCCGGAGGTCCGTCTCGGCCGCAATCAGCTCGAGGTAGGTCTTCGTCCCAGCCCTGTACTGGAGCCGGATCGTCCTGTACACGTCGTCCGCCAGCTCGACGTTTGACTTCTGCACTTCGTACGTGTTGAGGTTGCTCCTGTACTCCGCCATGGCCTGCGCGTACTCCGCGCTTGCCGCATTCCGGAAGAGGGCGATATCGTACTCTGCACGGCGCACCTCCAGGCTTGCCTGCCGTATCTCCTGCACGCGTTTCCCCCCGAGGAAGACCGGGAAGGACACCTGGAGGCCGATGTACGAGCTGGGAAAGTTGTGCCTGTACAGGGGAGGGATCTGCGTGTTCTGGAAGTTCATGCTGTAGTCGCCGAAGGCCGACAGGGAAGGCAGGAAGCTCCAGCTGTTGTAGTGCAGGTTGGCTTCCGCGAGGCGTTTGCCGACTTCGAGGAGGCGGTATTCGACCCTGTCCTCGTACCGGAGGGGCTTCGTCGTGTCGACGAACGTCTCGCTTTCCATCTGCGTGCTGTCGTAGGCGAGATCAAGCGCTCCGTCCGCCGGGTAGCCCATCTGCGCCTTCAGGAACGCGTCGCGCGCCTTGAGGAGCTCTTCGTTCTGCCTCCTCTCCGCCTTCGCGTTGTTCAGGGAAACCGTCGCGCGCTTGAAGTCGGTCTTGTCGACAACCCCCCCCTGGTACTGCGCCACGGCGTCCTTCAGGCTCTGCTCCAGCCTCAGGATGTCGTCGTCGAGGACCCTGATCTGCTGGCGGGTCAGGAGCGCGGCGTAAAAGGCCTTGCTGACGCCGACCACGACATCGATCGTCGAACTCGCGGTCCTGTTCCGGCTCTGTTCGCGGACGTCACCCGCGGTGGTACTTGCAAGGAGGACATCCCTGTTGAAGAGGGTCTGCGTCGCATAGAGCGACCCCGTGGAGGCATTTGTCAGGCTCACCGGCACGGGGCTGCCCCCCACGATCGAGACGGGGACCTGGTAGTAGTGCTGTGCGCTGAGGCTGAAGTTTACCTGGGGAAACCAGTCTGCGAGCCTGGCGGCGATTGCGCGGTCGGCGATCTCTTCATCCAGGAGCGACTGCTGCAGGGCGGGCTGGTGTGCGAGAGCGTACGCCACGCAGTTGCGGAGCGTCCCCTCCTGCAGGAGCGAGTCCCCTTCCCCCCCCTGTCCGCCGGAGGCAACCCCCGCGCATAAAACCGCCGCAATAAGTAGGCACGAACGCAGTCTCATCATTGCTTCTATAATCCATGGAATTGGCTGCCGCCGGTAGGGGAACGTCATTGTAACGACGCCGTGCGCCCGCAAGTTCCCCCGGACCGGGCTCAAAACAGGAGATCGTACGCAAACCTGAACGAGCGGGCGGGCTGCGGCAGGAAGTCCTTGATCACGGAGAGATTGTCCCTGTACTCCCTGTTGAACACGTTCTCGCAGCGGATGCTCAGGGCGTGGACGAGTCCGCCGGAGGCAAGGCGGAGGCCGGCCCCGCAGTTCAGGATCCCGTACCCTGCGGTCGGCGTATCCCCGTCCCCCAGCCGGGTCTGGGCCGCGGCAAGGCGCCACTCCAGCACCCCCGACCAGCGGGGATCACGGTACGTCAGGCTGAGAAATCCGCGGAGGGGAGGCGTGAACGGGAGGGGGATGTCGTTCTTCGTGTCCTGGGCGTCGACGTAGTCCACGCTCCCCTTGAGCGCAATTCCTTCCAGGGGCTGGACCGTGACGCTCGCCTCGAATCCCATGAGCCTCGCGTCCGTCGCCGAGAACTGGCGGACGGGAAAATCCTGAAGCGTGTCCCCCGTCAGGAACGCATAGATATACCTGTTGATGACATTAAGGTAGGGGGAGAACTCGACAACGACATCCCGGGTGCGCGCCCTGAACGAGGCGTCAAGGCCGAACCCGGTCTCGGGCGTGAGATCCGCATCCCCTTTTGAATACGTTGCGCTGGCGGCGTCGAGACCGTTCGCGAAGAGCTCCTGCACCGTCGGGGCCCTGAACGAGCGGGCGACGCTCAGCGAGAAGGTGACGCCGGGGGAGATGCTCCCCACGAGGCCGAGCGACGCCGTCAGCGCGTTCGACAGACGCGCAACGTCGATCGTGCGGAAGACGGAGTCGGAGGATTCCGCGGAGGGCGAGGTGTGTATCCTGTTGTAATCGAACCTGAGGCCTGCCTGGAGCCGGGTCTCCTCCCCGGCCAGGTATTCTTCGTACACGTAGCCGGCAAATCCCGTCGTGAGTGAGTTGGGGCCAAGCGGCATGTCGCCGTCGATCGTCAGGTTCTCGACGTCTGTCCAGAGGCCCACGACACCCTGGAAGTTGCCAAGACGCCGGTGTTCGAATTGAAGTGTCGCGTTCACCGCCTGCTTGTGGAAGTGGTTCGCCTGCGGGTCGGAGATGCCGGTCGAGTCCTCCGCCGTAGGGAATTCGGCGTGGTTATAGTCGACATACGCCGCGTTCAAACGGATCCGGCGCAGGAGCGGGCCGCCGGTCTCCAGGAGGCTCCTGACCTCCAGCGCGTTCTTCTTCAACGCGATCCGGGATGTCGCAGGAGGGACGTCTGCCCAGTCGGGGTTCGGGGGGACTCCCGGAATCCCGTAGTTCATTTCAGTGTGTTTCCCTCCGATGCCGATCATGCCGAAATCTCCCGTGTAGGACCATCCGAGTCCTGTTTCCTGCGTGTGGTCGAACGACTGCGGCATCCGGTCGAGCTCAAAAGGCTTCCCGCTCCCGGGATCGACGTACGTCCCCGACGGGATGCGGACATCCTGCGCGTGGAGTCCCCCCGCCGAGAAACCGATGGCGTGTCCCCCGACGCTCAGGACGCTGTTCATGTACCCTGCGTACTCGTCGCTCGCGCTGTTCCCGGAGAGCGATACGTTCCCCGACACCGGGTCGGCGGACGCGGCCGGGATCGTATTGGTGAACACGTTCACGAGACCCCCGATCGTGCTCGGGCCGTACAGGATCGTCGCCGGACCGCGGATGACGTCGACCTGCGAGATCTCAGCCGTCTCCAGCGGGACCGCGTGCGCCGGGTCGTACGTGGAGATGTCTCCCGTGCGGAGGCCGTTTTCCAGGACGAGCACCCTGTTGTCCGACAGCCCCCTGAGCACCGGCCGTGCGGGGGCGGAGCCGTTGTACCTGACGGCGACGCCTGGCAGATCGGCGATCTTCTCGGCAAAGCCGGAGCCCGGTCCCTCGTGCAGCTCAATGAGGGATTTCGATTCGGCCGACTGGTACTGGTCGTCCGCCGTGCGGGGGTAGGGAGACCCCGAGACCACGATCTCCTCCGCCTCGATCGCCGATTCGCGAAGCCTGAACGTCAGCAGGCCGGACCGGTCGCCGGCCTCCGCAGGGAGCGACGCCGACGCATACCCGATCATCCGGACAAACACGGTGTAGTGCCCGTCGCGGACGTCATCGAATGCGAACATGCCGCTCGCGTCGGTCCGGCCTGTGCGGTCGAGTTCAAGCACGCGCACAGAGGCGCCCGCGATCGGGCCGCCTGTGCCCGTGACGATGCCGCGGATGGTTCCCGCAACGGCCGACGGGGCGGAGAACAGTAGTGCCGCCGCACAGAGCGGCAGAAGTGTAAGACGCATGGATCCCTCCGTGGAATATTGGTCGTGGAAGATCATCCGTCCGGTGACGGATGCTCAGGCCGTGTGTCGGACCTGCGCGGAGGGAGGAGACTTATCGAGTATCCGGTTGCGGAAAAGCGCGGGAGGAAGGGAAAGCCGGTCGTCGGTGAAGACGATGAAGAGCGGGCGGATTTCTATGCAGGGGTCGACGACGAACGCTTCGGGTGCGTTCTCTTTGTCGAACGATTCCCAGGTGAACACCGGCCCGGTGAACGAGCACTTTTCGGACACGCGGGGGTGATTGGCTTCGTACTCGTCGTCAAAGAGCTCGACCTGGAAGGCGAAGTAATTGGCCGCCAGGACGAGCCCGATGATCCTGTATGCGAAGCGCCGCCTCATATCATGGAGCGGCTATGAGAATGGATCAAAGAACAGGAGACGCGGATCTTACTGCTCCGTCGTTGTTTTCTTCCTTGAATACGTATGCGTTGCGTAGCCGTAGTACGCCTCGGCGCATTCCGAGAGCGTTTCCGACAGCGTGGGATGCGGGTGCACGGATTCCGCGAGGTCCTTCGCGGTGGCTCCCATCTCGATGGCAAGGACCCCTTCGCCGATGAGCTCGCCGGCGCCCGCGCCGACGATCCCGACGCCGAGGATCCGCTCGGATTCGGGATCGATGATGAGTTTTGTCAGCCCGTCGGTCCTGTCGAAGCTGAGCGCGCGGCCGGAAGCCGACCAGGGGAACTTCGCGACTTCGACGGTCGTCCCCTTCTGCTTCGCTTCGGATTCCGTGAGGCCGCACCAGGCGAGCTCCGGATCGGTGAAGACGACGGCGGGGATGATGATGTCCTCGAAGGCGCTCATCTCTCCCGTGATGACCTCGACGGCGACCCGGGCCTCTTTCGACGCCTTGTGCGCCAGGAGCACGCCCCCGGCGACGTCACCGATGGCAAAGATCGAAGGATCGGCGGTCCGCTGGTGCTCGTCGACCCTGATGAACCCCTTCTCATCCCGCTGGACGTTCGTGTTCTCGAGTCCGAGATCGGAACAGTTCGGCACCCGGCCGACCGAGACGAGGACCCGGTCGTACAGCTCTTCCTTCTTCTCCCCGTTCATTTCGAGGATAACCTTGATCTGCTTCCCCGCCGTGGCCATCTTCACGACCTTCGTTTTGACGCGAATCTCTCTGAACGTCCTGGCGGCCCTCTGCGCGACGGGGCGTGCGAGGTCGGGATCCGCTCCCGTGAGTATCGCATCGAGCGCCTCGACGACGACGATGCTGCTCCCCAATGTCGCATAGACCGTGCCGAGCTCCATCCCGATGTACCCGCCCCCGACGACAAGAAGGTCTTTCGGTACCTCTTCGATCTCGAGCGCTTCCGTCGACGTCATGACGCGCGGGTTCCCCAGGTCGAACGCCGCGGGCATTGCGGCCTTCGACCCGACGGCGATGATCGCCTGGTCGAAAGTGATGAACTGCTGTCCCCCGGAGGTTTCCACGCGGAGCGTCGACGAATCCTCGAAGTACCCGCGCCCCTGCATCACCTCGACGTTTCTCCGTTTGGCGAGTCCCGTGATGCCGCCCGCGAGCTTATCGAGTATCGACTCCTTCCACGCCCGCATCGCGTCGAGGTCGATCCGCGGCTTCGCAAAGTGGATCCCGCGGATTGTGGATTCCTCCGCCTCCGTAATAAGCTTCGCGGCGTGGAGATACGCCTTCGACGGGATGCAGCCCCTGTTCAGGCAGACACCTCCGAGGCGCTTCTCCTGCTCCACCATGATGACTTTCTTCCCCTTGTACGCCGCGTAAAAGGCCGCCGCATACCCGCCGGGGCCGGCGCCAAGCACGACGATTTCCGTTTTGATAGACTTCACATGATCCTCATCAGATTTTGACATCCGCGTCTGCGATCCCCTCAAACTCCTTCACGAGATCGACGATAAACCGGGCGGCGTTCGCTCCGTCGTTCACCCTGTGGTCGTAGGAGAGCACCAGCGGCATCATTGCCCGCGGGAGGATCTTCCCGTCACGGACGACCGGTTTCACGGTGCTCCGCCCCATGCCGAGTATCGCCACCTCCGGCACGTTCACGATGGGGGTAAAATGCGCGCTGCCGATCCCCCCCTGGTTTGATATCGTAAATGTCCCCCCCTGCATCTCCTCGAGGGCGACTTTCCGCGCGCGGGTCCGCTCCGCGACCTGCTGCAGCTCGACCGAGAGCTGGAACACGCTCTTTTTGTCCACGTCGCGGAGCACCGGGACGATGAGCCCCTGCTCTGTGTCGACGGCGATCCCGACGTGGAAATAGTTCTTGAGGACAATCTCCCCCGCCGCTTCGTCGATGCTCGCATTGAACGAAGGATGCTTCTTCAGCGCCGCCACGACGGCGCGCAGTGCGAAGGAAGTCAGCGTCAGGTGCGCGTCTTTGGCTTCGTACTTCGCGGCGTATTTCTTCCTGAGCGCGAGCAGGTCCGTAACGTCGACTTCATCAAACTGGGTGATGTGCGGCACCGTTGTCCAGGACTCGACCATTCTGCGGCTGATCGCCCTGCGGAGCGTCGTCATCTTCTGCTTTGTGACGGGCCCCCACTGGGAAAAGTCCACGCTGGCTGCTGCGGGCTTTGGACCCTGTGCGGCAGGGGGGGCGGCCGGCGGCGCGGCGGCACGTCCTTCGAGTGCCAGCTGCTGTATGTTCCGGACGTACTCGCGGAGGTCCGACATGATGATCCGCCCGCCCCGTTCGCTTCCGCGCACCCGGTAGAGATCGATCCCGAGCTCCCGCGCGATCTTCCTGAGCGACGGAGATGCGGGCGGGGGGGCCGAGGGCGGATGGACGACAGGGAATGCGGTCTGGGCAGGTCCGGTCCACGCCGGCGCAGTCGCGGCAAGGGGGGGAGCTGCGGGACCGGGGTTGACATCGATCGCGGGCGCTTCGGGGGCTTCGTCCCCGACGGAGGCGTCGATGGCGCGTGGGGGCGCAGGAGCGGCGGCCGCGTCGGCGCCGTTGTCAGAGAGGACGAGGATCAGCCCGCCGACCTTGAGTTCGTCCCCCTCTTTGACGAGGACCTTCGTGACCGTCCCTGCCGATGGGGCGGGGATCGACGCGACGGCTTTCTCGCTTTCGAGCTCGAGGACCGGCTGGTCTTTCTTAACCTGGTCTCCCACTTTGACAAATACGGTGGCGACGACTCCTGAATCCGCGCCTTCACCCAGGCGGGGCAGACGAACTTCCATGTATATTCTCCTTTGGTCAGCCTTCGGGAAGCACTACACAAGAAACGGGAACGGCTTCTCGGGATCTATGTTCAGGTCCTTGATCGCTTTTTCCACAACATCCATCCTGATCTCCCCCTCGGTTGCCAGCGCATAGAGCGTGGCAACAACCGTCATCTCCGCATCGATTTCGAAAAACCGTCGGAGCGCGGGCCGCGTATCACTCCGTCCGAACCCGTCCGTGCCGAGCGTCGTCAGGCCGCCCGGAACCCACGGGGCGATCTGGTCGGGGACGATCTTCATGTAGTCCGAGACGGCGACGAAGACCCCTTCTTCGTGCTCGAGTATGTTCTCCAGGTAGGAAGTGCGCGGCACTTCCCCCGGGTGCAGCATGTTCCACCGTTTTGCCAGGAGAGCCTCGTTCCGCAGGAGCTTGTAGCTCGTCGCGCTCCAGACGTCCGCGTTTACATCGTACCTCTCACCCAGGATCTTCTGTGCCTGGAGAGCCTGGTTCATGATCGGCCCGCTGCCGAATATGTGCGCCCGGTGCTTGCCGGCCGGGGTTCCCCGCCGGAACCTGTAGAGGCCTTTGAGGATCCCCTCCCGCGAGCCTTCCGGCATCGGGGGCATCGCGTAGTTCTCGTTGTAGAGCGTCAGGTAGTAGAACACCTCTTCCCCTTCACCGTACATTCTCCGGAGACCGTCCTGTATGATGACTGCGGTCTCATAGGCGAAACCGGGATCATACGTGACGAGGTTCGGAACGGTGCTCGCCAGTATGTGGCTGTGCCCGTCCTCGTGCTGGAGCCCTTCACCGTTGAGCGTCGTCCTGCCGGCCGTCCCCCCGAGCATGAATCCCTTCGCCCGGATGTCGCCGGCGGCCCAGGCGAGGTCGCCGATCCTCTGAAATCCAAACATCGAGTAATAGATATAGAACGGGATCATCGGCTCGCCCACCGTGGCGTACGCATTCCCGGCGGCGATGAACGAAGCCATCGCCCCGGCCTCGGTGATCCCCTCTTCGAGAATCTGCCCGTCCTTCGCTTCGTGATAATAGAGGAGCGATTCACTGTCCACGGGCTCGTAGAGCTGCCCCTTCGACGAGTAGATCCCGATCTCGCGGAAGAGCGGGTCCATGCCGAACGTGCGCGCCTCATCGGGGATGATAGGAACAATCCTCCTCCCGATCTGCTTGTTCCTGAGGAGCATGCTCAGGAGCCGGACGAAGGCCATCGTCGTCGAGACCTCAAACCGCTCGGACCCCTTCAGGAACTCGGCGAACTGATCGATCGGCGGGATCTCCAGTTTCTGCGGCCTGACGTTCCGCGCCGGGAGGTATCCGCCGAGCGCATTCCGACGCTCCTGGAGATAGACCATCTCGGGGCTTCCGGCCGGGGGTCTGTAGAACGGGGTTTCCGCCACCTCTTCGTCGCCGATGGGGATGTTGAATCTTGTCCTGAATTCCCGGAGCTCTTTCTCGTTCAGTTTCTTCTGCTGGTGTGTGACGTTGCGTCCCTCGCCCGCTTCCCCGAGACCGTACCCCTTCACCGTCTTGGCCAGGACCACGGTGGGTCCGCCCCTGTGCTCCGTCGCCGCAAGATACGCGGCATACACCTTTCTCGGATCGTGTCCGCCCCGGAGGAGCTTCCTGATCTGCTCGTCGGTGAGATTGTTCACCATTTCCGACAGCTCGGGATATTTCCCGAAGAAGTGCCGGCGGGTGTAGCTCCCCGGTTCGACCGAGTACTTCTGGAAGTCCCCGTCGACCGCCTCTTCCATCCTCTTCAGGAGGAGCCCCTTCTTGTCCGCGGCGAACAGGGGATCCCAGTCGGACCCCCAGATCACCTTGATGACGTTCCACCCCGCACCCCTGAACGCGGCCTCGAGGTCCTGTATGATCTTCCCGTTTCCCCGCACAGGCCCGTCGAGCCGCTGGAGATTGCAGTTGACGACCCAGACGAGGTTATCAAGTTTTTCGCGCGAGGCGAGCGTGAGAGCACCGAGCGTCTCGGGCTCGTCGGACTCGCCGTCCCCCACGAAGCACCAGACGCGCGGTTCTTCCTCTTTGATGAAACCCCGCGATTTGAGATAGCGGTTGAACCGCGCCTGGTAGATCGACATGATGGGCGCCAGCCCCATCGACACCGTGGGGAACTGCCAGAATTCCGGCATCAGGTAGGGATGGGGATAGGAGGAGAGACCGCCCCCCGGCGCAAGCTCACGCCGGAAATTGTGGAGAAGGTCTGTCCCGATCCGCCCTTCGACGAACGCGCGGGCATACATGCCGGGTGCGCCGTGCCCCTGGAAGTAGATCATGTCGGCGGGGCGGGCCCCTTCTCCTCCGCGGAAGAAGTGGTTGAACCCTACCTCGTAGAGCGTCGCGGAAGATGCGTACGTGGAGATGTGCCCCCCGAGCCCGGCGTACATCCGGTTCGATTTCACGACCATCGCCATCGCATTCCAGCGTATGTAGCTTTTGATCCGGCGCTCGATTTCCCTGTTCCCGGGGTAGGGCGGTTCGTCCTCCGGGGCGATCGTGTTCGTATACGGTGTCCGCACAAGCGGAGGCAGAGCAAGGCCGGAGGAGCGGAGATGCTCGTTTACTTTTTCCAGTGCAAGGGCGATGTTCCCCGGGTCCCTGTCCTTGAGGACTGTCTGCAGTATGAACTCCAGAGACGCCAGCCACCCGTCTTCTCCCCTGCCGTTCTTCCCTTGCGTGAGAGACGCGGGTTCTTTATTATCAGTTTCCATTGCGTTGTCGAATTTTGTTGATCGGGGACGGCGCCGCGGACGACGCCTAATGTACCTTATTCCATAAACTCATTCAACGCCGTGCAATTCGTCGAATTCTCTCCCGCCTCCTCCGCCCTCCAACTCGCACTTGACGAAGCCCTCCTCAACCTGCGGGAGGAGGAACCCGGGGAAGGTCTCCTCAGGTTCTGGGAACCGTCCGCACCCTGCGTCGTCCTGGGCCGCACCAACGACGCCGCCCGGGAGGTCCGCCTCGACGAATGCCGCAGGAGGGGAATCCCCGTCTTCCGGCGCACCAGCGGAGGCGGAACGGTGGTCCAGGCCCCCGGCTGTCTCAATTTCTCGCTTGTCCTGAATATGACCGGCAACCCGCACCTGGCCAATGCCGGCTCGACAAACGACTACGTCCTCTCGCGGCATGCGTCTGTCATAGGCGCGCTCACGGGGGAGCCCGTCCGGGTCAGCGGGTCCAGCGACCTGACGATAGGCGGCCGGAAGATCTCCGGGAATGCACAGCGCCGGAGGCTCCGCGCGCTCCTCTTTCACGGATCCCTTCTCCTGGATCTTGATCTCGATCTCATCGAGGACCTCCTCCCTTTCCCCACCCGGGTGCCTGAGTACCGGCAGGGGCGTTCCCACGCGGAGTTCGTCCGCAACCTCGGAATCAGCGCCGTCGTGGTGAAAGACGCACTCCGGCGCTCGTGGGGCGCCGGGCAGCCGGCCGCAGGAGTCCCGGTGGACGAAACTGAACGTCTGGCCGCGGAGAAGTATCTTAACCCTTCCTGGACATATAAATAAAAAGCCCCCGCAAATTCCGGAGGCCGTTGTCCAGCGTTGTCTGCGTCTACTGTGAAGAACAAATCGGGCGGCGGAAAAAATCCGGAATGAATATAACGAAAATCGGCCCGAAATCAAAGAACCGGGCCGGGGGCAAGCCTACGATTGCGGCTATGGATGAGGATGCACCATCGCCAATGGCTTGGGTTTCCAAAGGCCAGCGCACGACTGTTGACAACGATCTCACATACCGGGCACAG
>DATJPH010000337.1:0-3178 GCA_035506475.1 Bacteroidota bacterium
GATGCTCGTGATCTCGTTCTTCCATCTTCTCAGGGTACCCGTGGGGACACTGCTCGGCGCCTACAGCATCTGGGTGCTTCTCAAGGACGAGACGATAAAGCTCTTCAACGCTCCCGGAGCGAGCGCCTGATCCTGTGAGGAACCGCCGCCGGGCGTGCACGGGCATCACCCTCGCCGCCCTCTCCCTTCTGTCCGCCGTGCGGGCTGCACCGGGCGATCCTGGCCTGGATCTTTCGGGCCTCTGGCAATTCCGCATGGATCCCCGCGATGCCGGCGTGCGCGAACGCTGGTTCCTGCAGAAGTTCGATGACTCGCTGCGTCTCCCCGGCTCGATGGCCGGCAGCGGAAAAGGGGATCCCGCCTCCGTCGGTACGAAATGGGTGGGGGGGATCGTGGACAGCTCATGGTTCACCGATGCCCGGTATGCACCCTACAGGAAGAGCGGGGAGGTCAGGCTCCCTTTCTGGCTGACGCAGACGCGCGTCTACCACGGTGCGGCCTGGTACAGGAGGGAGATCGACATCTCCCCGCAATGGTCCGGCAGGCGGATCGTCCTTTCGCTGGAGCGCGCGCACTGGGAAACCCGGCTCTGGGTGGACAGCACGGAGGCCGGCATGCGCAACAGCCTCGCCGCGCCTCACGAATACGACATCACCCCGCTTATCTCTCCCGGCAGGCATACGATCACACTCCGTGTTGACAACAGGATCGGGGAGATCGATGTCGGCTCCAACGCCCACAGCGTCACCGACCACACGCAGACCGACTGGAACGGCATCATCGGCCGGATCGTCCTGCAGTCGGGTTCGCCCGTCTTTATTGAACGTCTCTCCGTATTCCCCGACGCCGGATCGCGCGTCTTCACGATCGTCGTCCGTTTGCGCAACACGACGGGGCGCCCGCAGTCAGGTGAGCTGACCTTTTGCGCCGGACCCCGGGGTTCGGCCGCGGGGCGGACCGTGGTGACCAGGCAAACAATCGCCGCCGACACGCTCACGGCCATGAACTGGTATCCGCTCGGCCCGGATGCCCCGCTCTGGGACGAATTCCAGCCGAACCTCTACGACGTCTCGGTCTCATGGCGCGGCGAAGAGAGCCGGATGCGGGATCAGCGTCAGGTGGTCTCAGGTCTCCGGGATTTCAGGGCAACGCCGGACGGATTCACAGTCAACGGCCGCCCCACGTTCCTCCGCGGGACGCTCGACTGCGTCCTTGCTCCCCTGACGGGATATCCCTCGATGTCGGAGGACGACTGGGACCGGGAATTCGACGCGATATGCGCGTACGGGCTGAATCATGTCCGGTTCCATTCATGGTGCCCCCCCGAGGCCGCGTTCGCCTCGGCCGACAGGCACGGACTCTACCTCCAGGTCGAATGCGGTGCATGGTGTACCGTCGGGGACGGCCGTCCGGTGGACGCCTGGCTCTATGACGAGAGCCGGAGGATCGTCGATGCGTACGGGAATCACCCCTCATTCTGCATGATGGCATACGGCAACGAGCCGTCGGGCAGAAGGATGGACGAATATCTTTCGGGATTCGTCCGGTACTGGAAGCAAAGGGACGGAAGGCGACTCTACACCGCCGGTGCGGGGTGGCCCGTGATCCCGGAGAGCGACTACCTGAGCAAGGATAAGGCCAGGATCCAGGTCTGGGGGATGGGGCTCACGAGCATCATCAACAGGGATCCCCCCTCGACGCAGTTTGATTTCCGGGATACGGTCAACAGCTACCGCCGTCCGATCGTTGCACACGAGACCGGACAGTGGTGCGTCTTTCCCGATTTTCGTGAGATCCCGCGGTACACGGGGGTGCTGAGGGCCGGGAATTTCGAGATCATACGGGATGACCTCCGCTCGAAGGGGATGGAGGGGCTCGATTCGCTCTTCGTGCAGGCGTCGGGAAAACTCCAGGCCCTCTGCTACAAGGCCGACATCGAGGCGGCGGAGAGGACGCCCCGGCTCGCCGGGTTCCAGCTCCTGGGGCTTCATGATTTCCCCGGGCAGGGGACCGCGCCCGTCGGCGTTCTGAATGTCTTCTCGGAAGCAAAGGGGTACATCACGCCGGAAGAATTCAGTCGGTTCTGCTCCCCGACTGTCCCTCTGGCGCGGATGAAAAAGCTCGTGTATCTGAACACCGAGGATTTTACGGCCGATTGCGAAGTGTCCCATTTCGGACCGGCCCCGCTCGTGCGGTGCCACCCGGTGTGGAACGTCACGGACGCGAAGGGGAACACGGTCTCCTCGGGCGCGTGTCCGGTAGTCGACGTGCCGCTGGGGCACTGCACGCCGCTCGGCCGCGTGCGCGTGCATCTGAAAGGCTTTCCCGCTCCGGGTATGTTTCGCTTCGAACTCCGCGTCGGCGAGCGGCGCAACAGCTGGAACTTCTGGGTGTACCCCGCCCGGATCCCCCGTTTGCGGGGGGGTCAGGGGCTTCTTGTCACGGACCGACTGGACGGCGATGCACTCTCGATGCTCAAACGCGGGGGCCGGGTTCTCCTTACGCTCCGGAAGTGTTTCCCCGGCGCGGAACGGGGAGAGGATATCGCCCTGGGATTCTCCACGGTCTTCTGGAATACGGCATGGACGCACGGGCAGCCACCGCACACGCTCGGCATACTCTGCGATCCCGCGCATCCCGCCCTGGCATCGTTCCCTACGTCGTTCCATACAGATTACCAGTGGTGGGACCTGATCACACACGCGCAGGCGGTGAGGCTCGACAGCCTGCCGGGGGTGGAGCCGCTCATACGCGTCATCGATGACTGGAACCGGAACCGGCCCCTCGCGCTTGCCTTCGAGGTCCGCTCGGGCGGGGGTGCCCTCCTCGTTTCCGGGATCGACCTGATGACGGACATCGGGCATCGTCCGGAGGCGCGGCAGCTCCTGTACAGCCTCTCCTCCTATATGCGCGGACCGCGATTTCGTCCGGTGCACGCTCTGGAGATTGGAACGCTCCTGGGGTTTGCCCCTGATCCCCTCCACAAGATGCAGCGATAGCATCCACCGCCGACTTATCGGTAACTTCCATGACAACAACCGGAACAGAGCGGACGCTCCCGGCCCTCTTCGAAGAGAGCGTTTCAAGATATCCGGACCATCCTTTCCTCTGGGAAAAAAAGGACGATGCCTACCGCCGGCAGACGTACCGGGAGGTGCATGAAGCCGTGGTCCGCTGC
>DATJPH010000338.1:0-2297 GCA_035506475.1 Bacteroidota bacterium
CATGCGTACGCGTCCGCGGGGTTCTTCCTGAGCCGCTCATGCAGCAGCGGGAGGTTCCGTTCGGCCTTGGCCCGGAGGACGTCGACACCCTGGCCGTACCCGAGGTGCTCGATCACGATCCCCGTGGCGCGTATCGTCCCCCCGGCCCGCTCGATGGAGGGGGAGATCTGCTCGTGGATCGTCCCTTCAAACCTGAACCGGGGATCGTTCCTGAAGAGCCGCGCGTACGGCATCACCTGGACGGAGGGGCCCGTGGGCATCGTCGCGCTGCTCCGGACGAGGAGCGTGTGCGCCGAGGCGTTCCCGTCGTCGAGGCACGCCGCGAGCGCGTGCTCCTGCCCCGGGGCAAGGCGCTCATCGGCATCGAGGATGAGCACCCACTCCGACGTGCACTGCGAGAGCGATGCGTTCCGGGCTTCGGCAAAATCGTTCCGCCATTCGAAGTGATAAACCTCCGCGCCCGAGCGGGCGGCAATGGCGGCCGTATCGTCCCCCGAACCCGTGTCGACGACGACGACCTGGTCGGCGATGCCGCGGACGCTCTGGAGAGATCCCGCGATGAACTTCGATTCGTCCCGGACGATCATGCAGACCGAGAGCCGGGTCTTCCGTGCGAGGGGGTCGTTCATGGGCGGGCACCGGCTGTTTTCACGAGCTCTTCCCGGACATCACGCATGAGACCCCCCCAGTCGGCGTGCGAAGGCTGGCGGAAGAGCTTCATGGAGGGATACCAGGGGGAATCGGTCCTCCCGAGGAGCCAGCGCCAGTCAGGACGGTACGGGATCAGCGTCCAGACGGGCCTCCCCATCGCGCCGGCAAGGTGCGCGACGGATGTATCGACAGAGATGAGCAGATCCATCTGGGAGAGGTAGGCCGCCGTCATGGAGAAATCGGCCAGGAGCGGGTCAAGGTTTTCGATCCCGTGTCCTGCAGGGAGCCGGGAGAGCTGGGAAAGCGGTTTCCCTTTCTGGAAACTGAAGAACCGAACGCCGGGCGTCTCAAGAAGCGGGAGAAACTCTTCGAGAGCGCACGACCTGTTGTAATCGTTCCTGTGGACCGGGTTCCCTCCCCAGACGATCCCCACGTGGAAGAGGCCGTCGGCGAACCTGCCACGGATGGATTCCACGGCGGCATGGTCCGCGCCGACATACGGACCGGGCCACGGGATCGCGTCGACCGTGTGTGTCCCGAGAAGCCCCGGAAGGCTCAGAAGCTGGACGTACCTGTCGAACGGGAGCGCCGGCGGCTCCGCGCGGAATTCGATCAGCTCCGCGATCCCCGGGAAGCCGCGGAAGAGCCCGCACAACTCCTTCGGACACTCGAAAAGAACAGTGGCGCCCCGCGCGGCCAGAAGCGGGAGGTAGCGCGCAAACTGTATCGTGTCGCCGAACCCCTGCTCAGGGCGGACGAGTATCCTCTTTCCCCTTATGTCGGAACCGTCCCAGCGGAGTTCCTCCGGCCCCGGGGGGACATAGAGCCGCTGGGGATCCTTCACGCTGAACCTGCACTCGTAGTCGCGCCATCCTTCCTCGAACTCCCCCTTCAGGAGAAGGACGAGGGCGCGGTTGAGCCTGGCCTCGGCATACGAGGGGCGGCAGCGGAGCGCGTCCTCGTAGCACCGGATCGATTCGTCGAACCTGTGTTCGAACTGCAGGGCCGCGCCCAGATTGAAATGCACCTCGGGAATCGTCGAATCCTCTGCAATGACCGCACGGTAGATCTGTTTGGCCTGGTGGAACTCCCCGAGACCGGCAAGAGCGTTCCCGAGGTTGTTCCAGGCAAGATGGTACTCCGGCGTGAGACTCACAGCGATGCGGAACTCCTCCGCCGCCTCGGCGAAACTCGAGCTCCCGAG
The DNA here is from genome assembly GCA_035506475.1 of Bacteroidota bacterium. Classification (GTDB taxonomy): domain Bacteria; phylum Bacteroidota; class Ignavibacteria; order UBA10030; family UBA6906; genus Fen-1273. Next base: position 1,856 of record DATJPH010000338.1, read on the forward strand.
AAAGAGCGAACCCAGGTTGTTGTGCGCCGGCGCGTAGCCGGGGTTCGACCGGATCGCCATCCGGAAGCATTTCTCCGCGATCGCACTCTGCCCGTTCTCCTTCATGACCATCCCCATGTTGTTGAGGACTTCAGGGAAATCGGGCCTGATACGGAGCGCTGTCTCAAGCGCGCGGTACGCTTCTTCGGGCTGCTTCTTCAGGACGAGGGCCGTCCCGAGCGACGCCCATGCTTCCGCCATCTCCGGCTTCAGCGCGACAACCTTCCTGTAATACACGATGGCCTCGTCCACGTCTCCGCGGGCCTGGCGGAGGACGCCGGCGCGGAGGCAGGAATCCGCATCGGAGGGGTCTGCCGCAAATGCCCTCTCGAACGCCAGGAGGGCCCCCTCCTCGTCATGGCGGGACTGAGAGAGAAGCCCGACGGTTTTCAGGAGGTCATGC
>DATJPH010000339.1:0-5025 GCA_035506475.1 Bacteroidota bacterium
ATCCTTTTTCGGACGGCTTCGCCCTTGTACGAAGGGGAAATGATCCCCGCCTCGCCGACACACGCCTTGGATACATAAACGCGCAGGGGGAATTCCGTCCCGTCCCCCGGGCCGAGATGCTCGGTGAATACAGGGAAGGGCTCGCGCGGGCCCGGTTCATGGATCTGAAGTTCTCATCGGGGTCGAGCAACTGCTACATCGACCTCTCCGGAAACGTGGTGATACGAACAGGGTACAATGACGCGGGGGATTTTTCTGAGGGCCTGGCGTGGGTGGAGGAGAGGATTCACTTCCTCTTCATCCTGATATCGGACAAGTTCGGCTATGTCGACAGGTCAGGCGCACTCGCAATCCCCCTCCGCTTCGAAAGCGCCGGAAGCTTTTCTGAGGGTCTGGCCAACGTCACGTTGAACGGGAAGAGGGGGTTCATCAATCACAAAGGCGATCTTGTCATAGAGCCGAGATTCGACGGTGTCGGGGCATTTTCCACGGGCCTCGCTGCCGTGCGCATCGGCGACAACTGGGGGTACATAGACACGCTCGGTTCGATCGTGATACCGACCGCGTTCGAAGATGCGCGCGCTTTTTCCGAAGGCCATGCCGCGGTGAAGGCCTCGGGAGAGTGGGGATTTGTCAGTCGGTCCGGAAGGATTTCGATCCCTCCGAAATTCGATGACGTCTCAGGATTCCGGGAAGGCCTCTCTGCTGCGCAGATGGGCGGGAAGTGGGGGTACATCGATACGACCGGGGCAGTCGTTATCAGGCCGCAATTCAGGTACGCGATGGCTTTCACGCACGGTGTCGCCATGGTCGAAGATGAGGGAGGAAGGGGATACATCGACCGGAACGGCGTGTACATATGGCGCCCCGCCCGCTAATATCGTAGATTGTGGCGATGAAGTGAGTGAGTTGTTTGACATTCTGTAGTTTTGTTCATATACTCATCTGGTCTTCCACGTATCACTGTTCTTTTCCTACTCAGAGTACGACGCGATGCCTGGCTCCACTGCTATCCTTGCGTGCCTTTGCACCGAGGCACGTTTCGCCTCGCCCTTCGTTTTCCAGAACCTCACCCCCTGTTTCTCCGTCTGCACAGCACTTCACGCACCTCAATCACTCAACAATAGCGTTCACACAGTATCATTGTAGCGAGATCCGCTCATGAGGATTCCCCGTCTTCGCCCGTTTCATCTCTCCGTGTCCCTTCTTCTCATTGCTCTGGTTGCAGGCACGACCCTCGCGCAGAACGCCGCACCGCTGTTGCCCCTCAGCCAGTACGTGCACGACCACTGGACTGAAAAAGACGGACTCCCTCAGAATGGTGTGTACAGCCTGACACAGAGTCCGGACGGCTACCTCTGGTTCGGCACCGAAGAGGGACTCGTGCGGTTTGACGGTGTCCGGTTCACGGTCTTCGATAGAACGAACACGCGGGCCCTGAAGAGCGCCTGGATCCAGTTCCTTCTGACGGACGAGGAAGGGGGCATATGGATTTCGTATTCGGCCTCCAGGACCGGCGTCGCACGCTACAAGGACGGCGTCGTGCGCGAGTTCAGCACGAAAGACGGGCTGCGGAGCAACGACGTCGGTTTTGTGTACGAGACGCGGGATTCGAGCAGGTGGTTTATCCACGGGCGCTGGGGTATCACGAGGCTGAAAAACGGCGTGATGACGACGTTCGGACAGGCGGAAGGCCTCCCGTCCGACTCCGTCTACGCGGTAGGGGAGGACTCGCAGGGGTACTTCTGGTTCGCGACGCCGGAGGGAGTTGCCCGGTACGATCAGAAGAATTTCACCCTCATCTCCACCCGGGACGGACTCCCCCAGAACCGCGCCTGGTGGATCAATAACGGCGCCTGCATGTTCGAGGACAGCAGACACGACATATGGATGGCGACGAACGGGGGACTCGTCAGGTACAGCGGCGGCGCCATCCGGACGTACACGAAAGCCGACGGACTCCTTGATGACCGGGTCTACAATATCGCTGAAGATAAGAATGGAGTGCTCTCGTTCGTGACGCTGAGCGGGATCACGAACCTGTCGGGCGGGAACATGACGTCGTACAGGTCCCCGAAGTCATTTGAACAGATCAACGAGTGCTTCGTTGACGGGAGCAACACACTCTGGCTGGCCACGGGCCGTGGTCTCTGGCGGTTCTCGAACGGGTCCTTTGACAGCTTTGGATTGAGCGACGGCATGACCGACGAATCGTGTCGCACAGTGCTTGTCGATAAGGAAGGGAGCGTCTGGTTCGGATCGGAAGCCGACGGCCTGCACCGCCTCAGGACGGGGAAATTTGTCACGTACGGGAAGGACCGGGGGCTGAAGGACGAAGTGACCTCCTGCGTGTTCGAGGACAGCAGAGGGAATCTCTGGCTCGGTTCCGTGACCGGCGGGATTGCGAGAATTTCCGGCGGCACGACGACGGTATTCGACGAAAAATCAGGCATCACGCGGAACGTCAGGGGCGCGTATGAAGCGCCTGATGGCACGATGTGGTTCGCCGCGAGCGATGGTCTCTACGTGCTGCGCAACGGGCGCATGTCGAAGCGTTCGATGGGTCCCGGTCCGGACAGCACGCAGCTGAGGGGGGCCGTCTTCAGGAAGTCCGGGCAGTTCGTCGTAGCCGATCCACGCGCGCTGTACTTCCTGAACAACGGCAGGTGGGACAAGCTCACCGAGCGGTTTATCCCGGGCGGAATCAGCGCCCTCGCGGAGGACGCTCAGCAGAACCTCTGGATCGGGACGTACGCGGCCGGGATGTACCGTTACGCGAACGACTCGCTGACGCACTTCTCGGCCGACAAGGGGTTCGTCGAGCCCCGCGTCTACTCCATATTCCCGGACCGGGAAGGAAACGTCTGGTTTGCGACCGCCGACAACGGCGTCCTGTTGTACCGGGATGGTAAATTCACCCAGTTCACCCCGGAGAACGGGTTCGTTGGCTACGGGATAGGGAGCATCGCCGAAGACGACCTCGGGTCGATGTGGTTTTCCAATAACCTGGGGGTTTACAGAGTCCGTAAGCAGGCGCTCGAGGATATCGCGGCAGGCAAACCGGCGAAGTATACTTTTGATGCCTACGGGACGGCCGACGGGATGAGATCACGGGAGACCAACGTGATCGGCCAGCCGAGCGCCTGGAAAATGAAAGACGGGAGGATCGTCTTCCCGACCGTGGCGGGTGCCGCCATTGTCGATCCGGCGAAAATAGTGCTGAACACCGTCCCCCCCCGTGTGGTCCTTGAACGATTCTCCGCCGACAATGCCCCCCGTGACATGAAATCGGCGATCGACCTCCCCCCGGGAACGGGGAACCTCGAGTTCCAGTACGTCGGGATCTCGTTCATCGGGTCCGACCGTGTACAGTACCGGTACAGGCTTGACGGCTACGAAAACGACTGGGTCAATCCCGGCAACCGGAACGTCGCGTACTACACCCATCTGGGTCCGGGCAAATATTCGTTCCACGTCATCGCTGCGAACGCGGACGGGATCTGGGATTCGACGGGTGCGACCGTTTCATTCTCCATACAGCCCCATTTCTACGAATCGCGGTGGTTCTACGCGCTTGCCCTCATCGGGTTTCTCTTTGGAGGGCCCTCGCTCTATTTCATGCGGGTCAGGCAGCTCAAGCGCCGCGAACTGGAGCTGGCCCGTCTTGTCGACGAACGGACGAAGGAACTCCGCGGGGCGCTCGACAATCTGAAGGAGACACAGAACCAGCTTGTCCTGTCCGAGAAAATGGCATCGCTGGGGCAGCTCACCGCAGGGATCGCTCACGAGATCAAGAATCCCCTGAACTTCATCACCAATTTCGCCGCGCTCTCGGGTGACCTGACGCGCGACCTCCGCCAGGAACTCGTCGCGGAGCGCGGCCGTGTCGAGGAGGCCCGCGCCGTCGAGATCGAAGGGATCCTGAAGGACCTGGAGATGAATGTCGGCAAAATCAACGAGCACGGAAAGCGCGCCGACAGCATCGTCCGGGGGATGCTCCTGCATTCGAGGGGGAAAGCCGGCGAGCGCCAGGAGACCGATCTGAACGCCCTTCTTGCGGAGTACACGAACCTCGCCTATCACGGCATGCGCGCGCAGGATCACACGTTCAACGTCAAGCTCGAGACCGATCTTGACCCGTCCATAGGGAAGATCAGCGTGGTGCCGCAGGACCTGAGCCGGGCGTTCCTCAACATTGTGAACAATGCCTGCTATGCCGCGAACGACAGGAGGAAGTCGGCGAAGAACGGGTTCAACCCCGTCGTGAAAGTCAGCGCCCGGAACCTCGCGGAGAGCGTTGAAATCCGCGTGCGGGATAACGGGACGGGCATTCCGCCGGCGATAAGGGAGAAGATCTTCAATCCGTTCTTTACGACAAAACCGGCGGGGGCGGGGACGGGGCTCGGGCTTTCTCTCTCGTATGACATCATTACGCAGGAGCACAAGGGGCAGATAAGCGTCGATTCGAAGGAGGGGGAATACACGGAGTTCATCATCACGATACCCCGCGCTGCGGGGAACGAAGGGGGAGCACAGGCATGAAAATCATGATCGTCGATGACGAGCGGGACGTCGAGATCCTGTTCCGCCAGCAGTTCCGGAAGGAAGTCAGGGACGGCCTGATCGATCTCTGCTACGCGTTCTCGGGGGAGGAAGCCCTTGAGTACCTCAGGTCCCAGACTCCCCCGGATGTCGTCTGCATACTCTCGGATATCAACATGCCGGGGATCAACGGGCTCGAGCTCCTGAAGGCGGTCAAGGAGCAGTATCCCCAGATCAGGGTGTCGATGATCACCGCATACGGGGACGAGCACAATTTCAAGACCGCGATGTCGACGGGCGCCGAGCACTACTTTACGAAGCCCATCGATTTCGGGCAGATCAAACGGGATATGCTGAACTTCACCTGAAGAGGGACGCACGATGTCGCACAAGATTCTCGTCGTCGACGATGAGGCGGATCTGGAGGTGCTCATCCGGCAGAAATTCCGGAAGCAGATCCGTGACAACGAATACGACTTCACA
>DATJPH010000340.1:0-3973 GCA_035506475.1 Bacteroidota bacterium
CGGCACGAACCAGGCATACTGCCAGGCATTCCCCTCAACGTATCCCGGCCCGCCGGAACCCTTCCAGTTGCCGGACCCTTCAGTTGCCAGGGGATCGAACGGGGAAAGCCATCGGCCGTCCCGCATCCGCGGCCGGAGGAAACCGGTCGCAGTGTCGAAGAGATTCATGTAAAAACGGGACCGGCGGTTGAATTCTCTCGCATCGTCCAGGCGCCCCATCCCGAGCGCGACGCGTGAAAGCGCCCAGTCGGAGTAGCAGTATTCGAGCGTATTGGAGACAGGACCCCAGACCCACCACGCCCGGCTGGTGTCCTGGTCTTCGGGGATGTACCCGAGCTTCAGGTAGTCCGCGTAGCCGGGCCTCGATGGTTCAGCCTCCGGCCCAAGGACGACACCCGGTTTTTTCATCGCCTCGTATGCCAGGAGCGTATCGAAGTCCCGTATGCCGCTCACGTACGTGTCGGCGATGACGTTCACCGCCCCGTCGCCGGCCATCATGTGTGTCTCCGTCCCCGCCAGCTCCCACTTGGGGAGCCAGCCCGACTCCCTGTACATGTCGATCATCGTCGAGACGATCGCCGATTGACGCTCCGGGTAGACGAGCGCAAGGAGTGGATGAAGCGTCCGGTACGTGTCCCAGAGTGAAAACACGCTGTAGTGCGCGCGCGTTGCGTTTCTCCCGGCTCCCGGCCGGCAGAAAAGCGGATAGTCCCCGTTCACGTCGCTGATGATCCCCGGATGAATGAGGGCGTGGTAGAGCGCCGTATAGAACTCCGTCATCGCCGAATCCGTTCCCCCGGATACGACGATGCGCGACAGCTCCGTCTCCCACTCCGCCTCGGCGGACCGGCGGATCTCCTCGAATGGCCTGCCGGCGGCTTCGGTCTCGAGGTTGGCCCGGGCATTGGCTTCGCTCACGTACGATATCCCGATCCGTATCTCCATGGGAACATCGCCATCGTACGCAGCCCATGCCCCGACGGTCGCTCCATCCGCCTCAGCCCGGGTATTCACGGAGACGGCTGTATCGCGCCATGTGCCGCGACGCGATGGGCTCCCCTTGAGCGATGCGAAGAAATACACGCGGTGCCTGTTATCCTCGCCGCAAAATCCGCCCCCTGTGTTGAATCCCTGGACCTCATGATCAGAGACCCACGTGACGGACCCTCCACCCACCATGCTGAGACTCCGGCCTGCGTCGATCAGTATCGTGTGCGGGGGGGCCTCCCCTGCGTGTGCGTGGAGGGGAGTGAACCGTATCAGGCCGGACCGGAGCGTCGTTGTGGCTTCGGCCCTGAGCGCCGGTTCAGAGAGCGTTCCGGCCCAGTATCCCGGCGAGGCGGACTGGTCCCTCAGACGGCACCGGTACGATTCGGGGTCGCCTGAGACAGCGCCCTGCGTTGCTGCAACGATGATGCTCCCGAGCTCCGGGCACCCTGTTCCGCTTAAGTGCACCTGTCCGAGCCCGTAAAACCAGGGGCGGTCGTTGATATACCCTGAGGGGGCGGAGAGATCCGTGTGGGGACTGACGGACACCATCCCCCACGGTCTGACGGCTCCCGGGAATGTGTTCCCCCCGTTTGCGGAACCGATGAACGTGTCCACGAATCGGGTAAGCGTTCCCGGTCCAGCAAGAAGGAGAAGAAGGATGAGATTCACTGCAGGCCTTGTGTTAGAGGGTTCACCTGTACCGGCTTCCTAGGGCAATCCGAAGTACTTTGACTCAATATTGATCTGTGTGTACTCCCCAGGCAGTTCCAGTATCACCTGCCAGTCGAGCTTCATGTCCGCGATGGAAGGTAGATCAAGTGTCGTGTGTTCAGATCTGGTGCTCCTGTTGTTGTAGTACGGGTCCTTGAGCAACCCGCTTCCTGAAATCGACAGCCCGACGTCCTGAACAAGCGCGGCAACCGAAATGCCGTACGGCGGCGCAAGCGTGTCACTCCAGTTGAGGGCAATCCGACCGACCGTATAGACTCCGTCGGGGATCAGGCCCCACATGGTGATCACTCCGTCAGTCACCTGCTGGATGAGATTCGCATAGATAATGACATTCCGGTTTGACGGGACGTTCTGGTCGAGCCCCCCTCTGATGACAATAGGAACAGGGTCGGTTGGCCCTCCTTTGAAGATACGTGGGCGGTGTGCCGGATCAAGATGCGCAAAGCATCTCGTCTGGATCACACTCTCGAGCCAATCCTCCTGTGCGGCGGTGAAGTGGTGCGCGTTGAACCACGTGATCGCCGTGTCCCTTCCGAAGAGATAGTAAACGTAAAAGGGACCGTTCTGCTTCAGGTCGATCCCTGTGAGCCATCCGGGCTGGCTCATCCCGTTTACGCTCCGGAAATTGATGACCTGGTACATCGCAAGCAATCTCGACAGTGGCATCCCGGTGCCGGCGTTGGTCTCGACGCCGATGTCAAACGTCTGGTCCCCCGCGGCCACCTGGTACGTCGCGACGAAGCTCGAATCGACCCCGTTTGTAATGAACGCGCGGAGTGTGCGGTTTGCCGGGAAGAGCTTCGGGAACGCGTAATTGCCGCCTGCATCCACGGGGACCCTCACCGTGCTGTACGCCGAGATTGACTCCACCCAGCCGGTGAACGGACCATGCATGACCGCAGCCGGAGCGTACGAGCCCAAATGGGTTCCCTCAAACCGGTCATGGACGCGGCCGCTGATGTCGTCAAGGGGGTTAAAGACGATATCGATCACCTTCTCTTCGGTCCGGTTCTTCTGATCGACGACAGTCACCTTCCCCTTCTTCGTCCCGTTGTCGTCGGGGTTCGTCAGATAATAGACGATGGTGTCTTTTCTCGCGTTTAGTTGGAACACCAGACCGGGACTCACCGGGGAGACCGAAACCGTGAACGGATCTCCCTCCGGGTCGTACGCAAGCCCCTGTGGCGCGAAGAACGTCACCGACCCTTCGGTACCGAAGAGGGAGTTGATGATCTGTGGCAGCTGGTTTACCCTGACAAAGACCGAATCTGATGCCATCGACTTTTCACCCGGAACATCTACGAGAGTAAGTGTCGGCCGGAATATTCCTGCCATTTGAAATGCGTGGGCCGTCCGGGCGGAATCCTTCAATCCCGACAGCCTGAGCGAATCCCGTTTTGTCCCGTCCTGGTAGTCGATAATCCCCCACGCGAGCCCGTTCTCCGCCGCCGCACTCAGCCTGACGACGGCAGTATCTCCCTCGAGTATGCTCTTCGGAGTAACTTTGAAAGACACTACCGTCGGGAGGATAGGGGGAGCAAGCCCTAAGTCCGAGCAGCCGAAGGGTAGAGCAAAGGCGGTGAGTAAAACCGGGCCCAGCCAGCGAATGGAGTTTGTCATGGCAACACCCGACGTTTTTCCAATGCGGGGCGCACACGCCAGGTTCACAAAGAAACCGGGGTTCCCTCAGGAGGAGAAACCCCGGTTTGAGAATGAACGCAGGAGAAAGTTAGTTTGCCGCCTGCCGATTGTCAAGAGTCAGAATCATTATTTCACGAGCAACATCTTCATCGTCCGGCTGAGCGCCGCCGTGCCACTGGAAGGGACGATTTCGCAACGATAGAAGTACACGCCGCTCGCAACCCCAATTCCTGCGTCATTGCGGGAGTTCCAGGTTAAGGTATGCGGACCTGCATTCTGGACCTCGTTCAGCAGTGTGCGGACCTCCTGGCCGAGCACATTGTAGATCTTCATTGTCACCTTGCCGGCCGTGGAGAGCTGGTAGTGTATCGTCGTTGACGGATTAAAAGGATTGGGGTAGTTCTGTGAAAGTGAAAGAGACGCCGGGACACTCGCCTGCGCCACGCCTGTCAGAATCGAGGGATTGAATGTCCACTCATCCTGCGGTGAGGGGAGGTGATTGGCGATAATCTCGAATTGATCGGCGTTCGAGAATGGAGGATTGTTCTTCCGGGCGCAGGTAAGGACCCACATCAAGGGCATCGTGGAATTGAGGCTGATGTTTGAAGTG
>DATJPH010000341.1:0-7086 GCA_035506475.1 Bacteroidota bacterium
CGGGCAGGCGCGGTTGAGCCAGTTCAAATTCACGGAGTCGACGAACACGAGGAAAGCCGGGCTTGAAGTGTCGCTGCCGGACCGCCCGACGCAGGACGTCCCCATGGACGGGCCGATCCAGTTCTACGTGGTCGTCGTCCCGCATGACAGGGCGCAATCGGCCGGCACGATGCAGGGGCGCACATGGACGCAGGCGGAGATCGAAAAGCTGAACGTCGGGTTTGTCAAGCTTGAAATCGTCCCCCGCGGAGAGGGGAAGCTGCTGGTCCGTGCGCCGCAGCTCTTTGCCGCGATCAGGCCGGAAGGGAGCGTGCAGATGAGCGTCGACGTCGTCAACGAGGGGACGCGCCGGCTGGACAACATCGAGGTCAAGATCGACCCTCCCCTGAACTGGACGAAGACGGTCGAGCCGGCGGTCGTTCCCACGCTCGGCATCGGGGAGGAACGGCGCGTCAACCTGACGTTCACGCCTCCCCGGGAGGTTTCCGTCGGGCGGTACGAGATTCGCCTCCGGACGAGCGCGCTGTCCGACAATCACCCGGTCAACGCGGAAGACAAGACGGCAACCGTGGAGATCACCGCGGGCGCGAACGTGATCGGGACCGCCCTGCTCGTTCTTCTTATCGTCGGTCTCGTCGGAGGGATGGTCGTATTCGGCATCAAACTCACAAGGAGGTAGCACATGGCGGAAGGTCCTATGTTCGAGGCAACCGGGTTGACAAAGCGTTACGAGGACGGAGTTCTCGCGCTTGATCATATTTCGTTCGCCGTCCGGCCCGGGGAAATCTATGCGATGCTGGGGGGGAACGGGGCGGGAAAGACGACGACGATCAACCTGTTCCTGAATTTCATCGAGCCGACCGAAGGCGAGGCGCGCATCGACGGGATCGTCACGCACCGCGACCCCCTTCGGGCAAAAGCGAAGGTCGCGTTCGTATCCGAAAACGTGATGCTCTATCCCAATTTCACCGCGATCCAGAACCTTGATTATTTCACGCGCCTGAGCGGCAGGCCCGCTCCCCCGCGGAGCGCCTACAGGGATGCACTGCTGCGCGTCGGCCTCCAGGAGGAGGCGCACGGAAAACGGCTGAGAGGATTCTCCAAGGGGATGCGGCAGAAGTGCGGGATCGCCATCGCGATCCTGAAGAATGCGCCCGCGATCCTCCTGGATGAGCCGACCTCCGGACTCGACCCGCAGGCGGGGTTCGAGTTCATCGGTCTCCTGAGGTCGCTCCGCAACGAGGGGAAGGCGGTCCTGATGTCCACGCACGACATCTTCCGTGCCAAGGAAGTGGCCGACGTCGTCGGCATCATGAACCGCGGACGCCTTGTCATGCAGCGCCCTTCGCGGGAACTTGCCGGGGAGGACCTGGAGGCACTGTACATGCAGCACATTGCAGGGCACGCCGCGAGCGCCGCATGAACAACGGATCAGGAAGATTAGGGAGAGACAACCCATGCTGAAACTCATCATCGAAAAAGAGCTCCGCGACATCATCGGCTCGACAAAGTTCACCGTCTCGTTCGCGGCATGTTCCGTGCTTATCCTCCTGGCATTCCTCATGGGCGCCGCGGGATATCACGCGGATGTCGCACGGTACGAGGCGTCCCGGCGGGAAAACCTGAAGGAGATGGAGGGGCTGACCGACTGGATGATGGTGCGGAACAACAGGATATTCCTCCCTCCGAGCCCGCTCGGCTCTCTTGTCGCCGGTATATCCAACGACATCGGGCGGACGACGGAGGTCCACGGCCGCGGCGAGCTGCCGCAGGACGACACGCGGTACGGCGAGGAACCGGTGTTTGCGATGTTCAGGTTCCTCGACCTGGAATTCATCTTCCAGACCGTGCTCTCGCTGTTCGCCATCCTGTTCGCCTACGATGCGATCAGCGGCGAGAAGGAACGGGGAACGCTCAGGCTGTCGTTCGCCCACCCGCTCCCCCGGCACACGTTCATCGCCGGCAAGCTCATAGGGTCGTTCATCGCCCTGGCCCTCCCCCTGCTGGTCCCGATACTGCTGGGATGCACGGCATACGCGCTCCTGGGGGTCCACCTCACGGGGGACGAATGGGCGCGCCTGGCCCTCATCATCGGAGCGGGACTCCTGTATTTCGGTGCGTTCCTGACGATCGGCATCGCGGTCTCCGCGCTGACGGTCCGTTCCTCGAGCGCCTTTCTCGCCCTTCTGGTCATATGGATATTCGCGGTCCTCATCGTCCCCCGGAGCGCCATCCTCATCGCGGGGCGGGCCGTCGATGTTCCGTCGCTCGACGACATCAACGCCAAGAAGTTCCGCTACACCGAGCAGCTCTTCACGGAAGACAGGGCGAAGATGGGGGGGTTCACGCCCGCGAAGACCGGGGATATGAGGAAGATGGTGGAGGAATTCCAGAAGTTCATGGGATCCATCGCCGACGAACGGCAGAAGAAGATCGACGATTTCTCCTCGCGGCTCGATGAGGAGCGCGCCAACAGGCAGGCGCTCCAGTCCTCGGTCGCGCTCGGGATCGCGCGGATCTCCCCGTCGGCGGTCTTCTCGCTGGCGGCCTCGACGCTGGCGGCGACATCCCTTTCCCTGAAGGACCGCTACCTGGATGAGGCCCGGGGATACCAGCAGACCTTCGGAAAATTCATGATGGACAAGACCGGCATGAACACCTCGGGGGGGATCGTCTTCCGGATGAGGACCGACGACTCCGAGAAACCCGTGCCGATCGACACGCATGAGCTGCCGGAGTTCACCTACCGTCCCCCGACGCTCGCGGAGGTGTTCCCGCCCGCCATGACCGACCTCGGGCTGCTCGTTCTCTGCATCCTTGTGTTTTTCGCCGCTGCGCACGCGGCGTTCCGCCGCTACGACCTGCGGTGACCCCGCCGGGCGTCCCGGAGGGATCGGCACGCACAACAGTCTCACACGGGAGAGTTGCTATGATGACCACGCTGATCATGAAAGAACTCAGGGCGATACTCGCGAGCCCGAAGTTCTCGGCCACGTTTGCAGTCTGTTCGCTGCTCATCCTCCTGAGCGTCGGACTCGGCATACGGGAGTACCGGACCGCGGTGAGCCAGTTCGACGAGGGGCTCCAGCTCGCGGCACAGAACCTCAGGACCCAGTCGTCCTGGATGGGATTCACGACAACGACGTACCGCGCGCCGGACCCGATGCAGATCTTCATCCCCGGCGTCAACAACGATATCGGGCGCCTCTCCGGCATTTCCGGGATGGAAGACGTAAAGCTGAAACACAGCACGTATGCCGACGACCCCATCTTCGCGATCTTCCGCTCGATGGACTTCGCGTTCATCGTCCAGGTGGTCCTCTCCCTGTTCGCCATACTCTTTACGTACGACGCAGTCAACGGGGAGCGCGAGGGGGGAACACTGCAGCTCACGTTTTCGAACCCCGTCCCGAGGTCCACGTTCATCCTGGCAAAGCTGGCCGGTTCCTGGCTCGGGCTTGTCATCCCCCTGCTCGTGCCGGTGCTCCTCGCCGTCCTGCTGCTTCTGCTCGCGGGTGTCCCCTTCGGGCCCGACCACTGGGCGCGGCTCGGGATGTTCTTCGCCGTCTCACTTCTCCTCTTCACGTTTTTTATCTCGCTCGGGGTCCTGATCTCGTCGCTCACGCGGCGGCCCGCGACGTCATTTCTCCTGTCGCTCGCCGCATGGATCACGCTCGTCCTTATCATCCCCCGCCTGGGGGTGATGGCCGCCGGCGCCGTCGATCCCGTCCCGAGCGTTGCGGAAACCGAAGCCCGGGTTGACGCGTTCGCCAGGGACAGGTGGGACCAGCAGATGAAAGTGATGGAGACGCGCTGGCAGGCGCGGCAGGAAGAGATGCGGGGAATGACCGGGGACGAACGGGAAGCCTACCAGCAGGAGAAGGAGAAGCAGTGGTCGGACGAGGACGAAGCGGGACGGCAGGCGGTGCAGAAGGACATCGACGACTACGCGGTCCGCTTGAACGAAGATCTCGGCAACAGGCAGAGGCACCAGGAGACTCTGGCGTTCGTCCTCTCCCGGGTTTCGCCTGCCTCGGCCTACCAGCTCGCTGCGATGTCGCTGGCGGGGACCGGCGTTCCGCTGAAAGCCCGCTACGAGGAGAGCATGCGCGCATACCGGACGTCGTTGATGCGCTACGTGGACGCCAGGAAGAAGGCGACGGGGGAACAGGGGGGATTCCGGATCACCGTGGACAGCCAGACCGGATTCCACTTCAGCGCTCCCCGCGAACGGGGGACGCTCGATGTCTCGGACGTCCCGGCGTACGCTCCCCCCTTGGTGCGGTTTGCCGAGACAGCGTCCGCCTCGGTCGTCGACGCAGGCCTGATCGCGGTGTTCTCTCTCCTGGCGATCGCGGGAGCGTTTGTGGCTTTTCTCCGTTACGACGTCCGGTAATGCTTGACTCTCTGTGGGCTTCGGGGTAGATTCCCACCTGCATACCCATCTGCAGGTGTCCATCCCATACACGGAGGCAAGGTTATGAACGGTGCAGCGCGCTCGGACGGGGGGAACGGAAGGATCTCTCGAAGAGGTTTTCTCAAAACCGGGATTGCCGGCGGGACGCTCCTGGCCGCGCTCCCGGAGGCGCTCGCCGGAAAAGAACGCAGAGGGACGCCTCCCGCCCCCCTCCCTCCGCCGGAAGAAGAGGGGAAGTCCATCGATGAGCTCGCCGCGGGGATGAAGTCCGGCTCGTACACGGCAAAGTCGCTCACCGAATCCTACCTCATGCGCATCGGGGAGATCGACCGGAATGGGCCGGCTCTCCGGAGCGTCATCGAGCTCAATCCCGACGCGCTGGCGATCGCCGAGGACCTCGACAGGGAGCGGCGCGCAAAGGGCCCCCGGGGTCCGCTCCACGGCATCCCGCTCCTTATCAAGGACAACATCGATACCGCCGACCGGATGTCAACGACCGCCGGGTCGCTCGCACTCGTGGGATCGAAGCCGCCGGAGGACGCCTACCTCGTCAGGCGGCTCCGGAACGCGGGGGCGATCATACTGGGAAAAACAAACCTGAGCGAGTGGGCGAACATACGTTCCAGCCACTCGACGAGCGGTTGGAGCGGGCGGGGGGGGCTCACCAGAAACCCTTACGCGCTTGACAGAAATACGTCAGGCTCCAGCTCCGGCTCCGCCGCCGGAGTCTCGGCCAACCTCTGCGCAGCCGCGGTGGGTACAGAAACCGACGGTTCGATCGTGAGCCCGTCGTCCGTCAACGGGATCGTCGGCATCAAGCCGACAGTCGGCCTTGTCAGCAGGACGGGGATCATACCGATCTCCCACACACAGGATACTGCGGGCCCGATGGCCAGGAGTGTGCGGGACGCGGCGATCCTGCTGGGGGCGCTTGCGGGGAGCGACGGGGTTGACGCCGCAACGGCCGCGAGCAAGGGGAGAATTGCCACCGACTACACGCGGGGTCTGGATGAGAACGCCCTGCGGGGCGCACGCATCGGCGTGGTGCGGAAGTACTTCGGATTCCTGGACAAGGTGGATGTCGTCATCAATGCCGCGCTCGACGTCCTGAAGGCCGCCGGCGCGGTTCTCGTCGATCCGGCTGATATCGAGACGATCGGCAAGTTCGACGACACCGAAAACACCGTCCTGCTGTACGAGCTGAAGGCGGACATGAGCGCATACCTTGCGCGGCTCGGTGCGGACGCCCCCGTGCATTCGTTGAAGGAGATCATCGAGTTCAACGACAAGCACAGAAGCACAGAGATGCCGTACTTCGCCCAGGAGACGTTCCTGAAGGCGGAGGCCAAAGGCCCGCTCACGAGCAAGGAGTATACCGATGCGCTCGAGGCCGACATCCGGCTCTCGCGCAAGGAGGGGATCGACGCGGTGATGGAGAAGTTCAATCTCGATGCCCTTGTGGCGCCGACCGACGGCCCGGCGTGGCTGACGGATCTCATCGACGGCGACCACTATATCGGCGGAAGCTCGACCGCTGCCGCCGTCGCAGGGTACCCGAGCGTCACCGTCCCGGCCGGGTTCGTCTTCGGGCTGCCGGTCGGGATCTCGTTTTTCGGCCGCGCGTGGAGCGAGGCGACGCTCATCCGGCTCGCCTATGCCTATGAGCAGGCGACACGCAACCGCAGGCCGCCGCAGTTCCTGCCGACGGCCGATCTCAGCCTGTAGCGCCGGGGAGGGTCCCCGGTTCAGTCTATTTCTTTGCGAGAACGATCGCCTGCTCCGACGCTGTGAGGAGCCCGTCGAGCACTTTGATGATACCGGGGAAATCTTCGGCCGGGATGACGTTCTCGGTGAATTTCAGGTCCGCCTGCATTCGGAGCCCGTCCTCGACCCGCGTGCAGTGCAGGGCAGCCGAAAGTCCCTTAACGGCGCGTATCGTCGTATCGGAAGGACCCGCCCGGAGCACGTATCCAGGAGGGAGATGCAGCCGCCACGAGACTGACATCACGAGCGGATCGATCAGAACGAAGTCGTTGTACCGGACGGCGGTGAATATCTCCTCCCTGAATACCCTGAGGGCTTCGTTCGGGAGCTTGACGGTCAAGAACGCGTCCACGGGCGCAACGCCTGCTTTCGACCTGCCACTGAACGTGAGGCGGATCTCCGGGTCGTCCAGGATGGCCGAGGTGAGGACCGTGTCCGCCGCCACAAGACATCGACCGGTCGCGACAGATATGCAGTGGTCCCGTAATTCCTTTCCCTTCAAATCATAAACTTCGCTCCTGAACTCCTCGGCGGGAGTTCCATTACAGGTGTACACAAGACTGTCCCGGAGCACCTGCGTGTCACTGAACACCAGGTCGTGCGATTCCCGGACGTAAGACCCGGGTCCGGCCGGGGAAGGGAGCTTCCGGTGCTCGCAGGATTTTTCCCCGAGGAGCGGAACGGTGATGCCCTTGAGATATGAGGGAACGGTATAGTGCGCCGGCACGGACCGGTCGAAATCATACAACTTCTCTTCAGGCCCCACCCCCACGAGAACGCCGAGCCGATTGAACCACTGGATTGAAGGTACCGTTGGCTCATACGTCCCTTTCCGTTTGTCTCTGATCCAGGCCGGCCGTGCGTCGACCTTCCAGTCTTTCAGGATTTTGTAGAAGATGTACGCG
>DATJPH010000342.1:0-5532 GCA_035506475.1 Bacteroidota bacterium
GAGGTCGCGTCGAGAATCGTCTTCGTCCTGTCGAGCGCACCGCTTTTCTCGCCCTCCAGAATCATCCGCGCCGCCGCGCGGTCCTTCACCGATCCGCCCGGGTTCTGCCATTCGACCTTCGCGTACAGCTGCACACCCGGCGCGAGCCCCTGCTCGAAGCGGTGGAGCCGCACGAGCGGCGTCCGGCCAATGAGATCGAGAACGGCAGGAGCCGGCTTCGATTCGCCGCCTGGCGCCGTCGTCGAGCCCGTCGATCCCGACGTCGTCGTACTTGATCTGCCAGTTCAGGTTGTTGTCGATCCGGTCGTCCCGCTTCTCGTCGATCATGCTGTAGGGGCTCGTGCCGGCACCCGTGGTATAATCCACGTGGCGGAGCGGGCGCAGGATATCAAAGAGCGGGTGGAGCGGGTCTCTCGGGTTCGCCTTCACCTGGCGGTAGTGGATCCGGTAGTTCTCGTCGATCAGGCCGTTGAAGTTGTTGTCGACGCCGTCGTACGCATTCGGGTTGACATACGGATTCTGGTTGGCGTCGTAGAGGACGTTCCCCTCCACCACCTTCGTGACGTTCGGCGTGAAATGGAGCGTGTACCCGCGCGTGTGGAGGACCGAATCGGTCGCCTGTATTGTGTAGACCGTCCGCGAAAAATCATCGTTAATCAGGACGACCTTTTTCCCGACGGTCAGGACCGTCGTATCGAAATCCGCCGCGGTGAATTTCGGTGCCGCGATGCCGACAGATGAGGAATCGGAATCACCGTCGTTGTCGATCCCGTCGAACGGGTTGCCCGGGCTCTCCAGGAACGCGTATCCCACGAGGCCCGTCCCTCCCACCCAGAGGGGGTTTCGCATCGGCTGGCCGAAGATCGCCTTGAAGTCCCCGGTGTACGTGATGTTTTGAGTCGGCTCGTAAAATGACCAGTCGTCATTATACTCCTGGTAATCTTCCGTGGATGTCACGCCGACGTACGTCCCCACGAGCATGCCAAAAACCATCTTGTTGTACGTCGTCGTGCCGGTATTCTGGATCTCGTAGAGCCAGAAGATGTTGTCCTTGGCCAGGAACTGCGCCCACTGGAGCGCCCGCACCGTGACGACAAGCCCCATCCCGTTGCGCTGCGGGTTCGTCGAATCCGAACGGAACGCGACGTGCCAGATATTCTGGTTCGGGTCGTTGAAGCGTGTGTCGTTGTTGTCGTCCATGACGAAATACGTCTCTTCGTCGGCGCTGAACTTGCTCTTCCCGAAGTAGCCGTTCCAGCTCCCCGGCCACCCCGGGTCATGCGCGTCGCCGAGCTTGTCGGGCCAGGAGAGGGGCCAGGTCGTCCTGTCAGTGCTGACCGCGACACGCTCGTTCGGCGGGCCGGCGAAGTATCCCCCGACCGGCTCGAACGTCGTATACTTCCCGTTGGGGTCGATATCCTGCTTCTGCGTCGGGCGGTCAACGGGACACGTCGCCACGGAATGGAACGTGACATTCTGCCCCGTGACCACGCTCTTCGCGGTGATTTCGGCCCCGACGAATATGCTGACGTCGCCGATATAGCCGTCGTTGTCGTTTCGCCAGGCGCCGCGGTGCCCGGCGGTCGCGGGCTGGGCGATCACGCCCCAGTTCCCGAAGACCGTGCGCACCTGGTTTGCGTTCATGATGGCGTACCGCCGGTACTGCGCGCCGCTGTCAGCGAAGACGAGAGCGTACGCGGCCAGGACGGCGAGCGCGAGGAGTGCAACCGATCGTTTCATGGTGATCATTTCAAAACTCCAGGTTCATGCCGAATTCGATGCGCCGCGGCTCCGAATACTGCGTCGGCGTGTGATAGAACTGGTCGAGCGTATTGACGTGCTGCGCCGGGTTCGTGCGGGCGGCATTCGTCTCGTCGATCGTGACCCCGGCCAGCCCGGTGTCGCTGTACACGTTAATCTGGTTCCTGATGTCGAACACATTGTACACGCGGAGCTGGATGACGAGCGTGAGGGGCGTGAAGTGGATGTCGTAGTGCGCCTGGAGGTCCACGTTCACATAGTCGGGCTTCGTCTGGCTGTTTGTCAGGAGTGCGGTGATATCGGTGACGCGGCGCGGCGAATACGGGAGGCCCGTCTGATACGTCATGTTGGCGCTCGCGCCCCAGTGGGAGCTCGTGTATATCACCTGCGCGTTTACGTTGTGCCGCTGGTCCCAGTCGAGCGGGTTGAGCTGCACCTCAGGGAGCGCACCCCCGAGGACCGCGTTCCGGGCGTCGTCCGGGTTGGATGCGCTGCCGCGCGCCACCATGAACGTGTAGTGGAGGCTGGCCGTGAGGCCGCCGGAGAAGCGCTTGTCCAGGTTCAGCGTGATTCCCTTGATGAAACCGAAATCGGTGTTCTGGTACTGCGTGTAGCTTGCCGATCCGCCGAACACGACGATGTCGTTGGACCGCGTCCCGATCAGATTACGGATGTCCTGGAGAAAGGCCGTGACGTCGACGGAGATGTCGTCGGTGAGCTGCTGCTGGACCCCCAACTCCCCTTTCACCGTCTGCTGCGGCTGGAGGTCGGTGTTCCCCACGAGCCCCTGGTTGCCCGTCCCCTGCCCGATCTTGAAATCCGGGTTCTGGTACATCTGCTCGTACGTCGGGATCTGGAAGAAGTGCCCGTACGAGAAATGGACAATCCCGCGCGCCGTGATCGGGAACGAGAACCCGAGCCGGGGGCTGAGCGCGGATTTGGCCGGGGACTTCACGTACCAGTACGCCCGGCGGTCTGCCACCGTCTTGAGCGGCTCCCCCGGATCCTGAATGCCGTTCCCGTTGTAGTCGAAGAAGATGTTCCCCGGTTTGATCGGGTTGTAGATGTTCGGATCGCTCGGGTCGGCCAGCGTGTACCCGTCGGGATTGAAATAGTCGTACCGGAGGCCGACGTTGACGATCAGGTCCTTGAATTCCAGCTTGTCCTGGACGTACGCCGAGAGCTCCACCGGGCGGTGATAGTAGTTGTCGTGGTAGGGAGAGGAGGCGTCCGGGATGTACGTGGTGATGAAGGGGCTGGAGGTCGCCAGGTTGATCGCGGTCTGCGCGGGGATCGGCTGGAGCGTGTAGCTGTCGTAGTAGAACTTGTGGTGCGTGAATTGCACACCCACCTTCACCAGGTTATGCTCGTCGACCTGGCTCGAGACGTCCAGCTTCCCGAGGACGGTTTCGTCCCACCGGTCCGTCTGGTTCATGTCCGTCCCCCCGGTATAGAAGCTCCACGCGTCCTGCGTGATCAGGAGATTCGGGTGGACGTACCGGGGATCGAACGGGTCCTTGTAGAGGTAGTGCTGGAACGTCTTGCGGAAGTACGACCCGCCCACGGTGTAGAACGTGTTCGCCCCGATCGAATGGGAGAACTGCGCGATCACCGTGTGGCTGAAGTTGTAATCGTCCCCGTTTCCGTCCGGGTCGTAGAAATACTGCCGGTTGTAGGGCTGAGATTTCGTGTGGTCGAAGATGTAGTTGGCCGTCAGTTTCATGACCGGGGAGATGTGCCAGGTGAGTTTCCCCTGCGCGTACGCGCGCTCGCTGGAATTCATCGGCACGATCGCGCTGTCCCCCTTCCCCTGCGCGTCGCGATAGAGCTGGAACCGCCCCATGCTGTCGACGTACGCGATGTTCTGCGGATTGAAACGGCGAATGCCGTATTCGTCGCCGCCGAAGTAGATATACCGGCCGTTGACGAAGAACGTGAGGGCGTCTCCCGCCACCGGGCCGCTCAGGGCCCCCTCGAAGTTCCGGATGTCGAACGGCCTGAACCTGTCGAGACCGGTGTAGAGCGCCTTGCTCGCGCCGTCGTTGTTCGGCATGTAGTTGCCGACGTACGTGCCGATCGATCCGGTGAACTTGCTCGTTCCTTCACGCGTCGCAATATTGACGATCCCGTCCATCGCCTGGCCGTACTCGGCATTGTACGCGCCGGAGACGAGCTGGACCTGCTCCACGAGACTCTTGTTCACCTCGACAACCTGCGTGGAATTAAACGCGTCGGTGACCGGAACGCCGTCGATCCAGTAGACAACCCCTCCCGTGCGCCCGCCGCGGAGGTGGAGCCCCCCGTTCTGATCCACGGTCACACCGGCCTGGAGGTTCAAGACCTGTCCCACCTCCGTCACGGGGAGCGCGGCGATCTGGTCGCCGTTCACCGTCGCGGTAGAGGCCGTGAGGTCCTTCTGCACCAGCGGCCGTTCGGCCACGGTGACCACTTCCTCCCCCACCTCGACGACCGTCGACGTCAGCTTGAAATCCATCGTCGTGGTCTGATCGATCGAGACCTGGACGTTCGAGACCGCCCTCTTGTTGTACCCGACGCCGGAGACCGTCAGCGTGTACGTCCCCGGGGGGACGTTCAGGATGACGTAGTACCCGTCGATGTTTGTCGCGGCACCCATGGAGGTCCCCTGGAGCTGAACGCTCGCGCCGACGATGGCCTCGCCCGACTGGGCGTCTTTCACCTCACCCGCAATTTTCCCTGAGTTGCCGGCGCGCACCCAGGCGGGGGCGAGCGCCAGGAGGAGGGACAGCAGCAGTAGACGTGATTTCATGTGGTGCTCGCTCCTTCGGTATCGAGTGTGCGCTGACAGGCGCCGTTCATACAAGCTCCTCGCTGCCGACGCGCGCACCGCAGGAGCGGCGGACGATCAGCGAGGGAAGAAACGTGGTAAGCGAAGGGGGCGCGTCCGGGTTCCTCAGCCGGGCGTGGAGCTTCTCCAGCGCCAGGACGCCCATCTCGTACATCGGCTGACGCATCGTCGTGAGCTGCGCGTGCTGGGCGAGCTCGATGTCGTCGAAGCTGACGATGGCCAGGTCCTCCGGGACGCGCACGCCGAGCTCGGCCGCCCCTTCCAGCGCACCCATCGCCTGGACGTCGCTGGAAATGAAGGCGGCGGTCACACGGTCGGGCCCCGCGTTCCTGCCGATCAATTCCTCCATCGATGCGCGGCCGGCTTCGCGGTTGAACCCGTCCTGCTTCCCGATCGCGCTGATGAACACTCGGTCCGGGCGGAAGGGGATGCCCGCCTCCTCGAGCGCGATACGGTAGCCTTCCATCCGGTCCCGCGCCGGCTGCGTCGAGAGGCTCGCGTTGATCATCGCGATGCTCGTGTGCCCGAGCCGGATAAGGTGCCTGGTCGCCACCTGCGCGCCCTCCAGGTTCCTGACGCTGATGGAATCGAACTCCGGATGGTACGCATCCACGAGCACGAGCGGGAGCCGTATCTCCCGAAACTTCGCGACGTACGATTCCGGGAGCTTCATGGAGAAAAACATGACCCCGTCCACGTGCCCGCGGTGGAGCGACCGCCTGAGGTAGTAGTCCGCCTGCGCGGGGTTGTTGACGCCGTACAGGATCAGGTCAAACCCGAACTCCGCCGCCTTGTCCTGCACACCCTGCAGGACCTGGATAAAGAAGTAGTTGGTGAAGTACGGGATGATCGCGGAGATCGTATTCGTCTTCTTGGACGCCAGGCGCTGCGCGTAGGCGTGGGGCTGGTAGCTGAGCCGGCGGACGACCTCCATGACCTTCGCG
>DATJPH010000343.1:0-2202 GCA_035506475.1 Bacteroidota bacterium
GGGTGCTGCGTGGGTATTCACCCGCACAGCCGGCACGTGGGGTCAGCAGGGAAAGAAGCTCGTCGGGAGCGGGGCTGTCGGTCAGGCGCTCCAGGGGGTTTCCGTCTCAATGTCGTCAGACGGAAACACCGCGCTCATTGGTGGATACGCCGACAGCGGAGAGACGGGAGCGGCATGGGTATTCACACGGTCGAACGGGACCTGGAACCAGCAGGGGAGCAAGCTCGTCGGCGCGGGCGCCGTCGGGAATGCGAGGCAGGGGATCTCTGTTGCGCTATCATCCGATGGCAACACGGCGATCGTCGGGGGCTACATCGACGACACGCTTACGGGTGCAGCCTGGGTCTTTACGAGAACAGGAGGCGCCTGGAGCCAGCAGGGGGGCAAACTTGTCGGCAGCGGCGCCGTGCGCGCGGGCTTCGGATCATATGAAGGGTACTCGGTCTCGCTCTCCGCTGACGGCAATACGGCGATCATCGGAGGCTATCCCGACAATGGCTTCACCGGCGCAGCCTGGGTGTTTACCCGCTCAGGCGGCGTCTGGACTCAGCTGGGGAGCAAGTTTGTCGGCACCGGAGCCGCGGGGAATGGAGAGCAGGGGGTGTCCGTCTCGCTCTCTTCAGACGGGAACACGGCGCTTGTGGGCGGCTTTGCCGACAACAACTTCATGGGTGCGGCATGGGCCTTCACGCGGACAGTGTCAGGCGTTCAGTCACCCGGCGCGGGAGCTCCATCGCAATTCAGTCTCGGACAGAATTACCCCAACCCCTTCAACCCGACCACGGCGATCAGTTACGAACTCCCCCGCGCCTCGGATGTGAACATCGGTATTTATGACGTTCTCGGCCGGCTTGTCTCCACGCTCGTGCATGAGAGGAAGGAGGCCGGATCGTACGATGTGAGGTTCAACGGTTCGAACCTCTCAAGCGGCATCTACTTCTATCGTATGGTTGCGGGAGATTTCGCGGCATCAAGGCGGTTCGTCCTCGTCAAATAGCCTCTGTTGAATCTGACCCCCCATCTGGGTATCTTGTAGGATTAGAGCTTCATCCCGACTTCCCACCGTACTCTCTATGGCTGACGACAAAATTGTGGAACCGCGCCTCCTGCGCGGATTCCGGGACTACCTCCCGGGCCAGATGAACGCCCGGCTCGCGATTATCGGCACGATCCGGAGGGTTTATGAATCCTACGGATTCCTCCCGCTCGACACACCCGCCCTGGAATACCATGCAACGCTTATGGGGTACGGTGACGAGAACGCGAAACAGATATTCGAATTCGACAATCCCGAAGAAGAGCACGTCGCTCTCCGGTTCGATCTGACGGCGCCGCTCGCCCGCGTGGTGGCGCAATACCCCGATCTTCCGCTCCCCTTCCGCCGCTACCAGGTTGGTCCGGTCTGGCGGGCGGACAAACCCGATCCGGGGCGATTCCGTGAATTCACGCAGTTCGACCTTGATTCGGTGGGTACATCGTCCTCATCCGCCGACACGGAAATCCTCTGCGGCGTTTACGATACTCTGAAAGCCCTCGGGATCGCCCGCTTCAGGGTCAGGTTCAGCGACAGGAACGTGCTGAACACGCTCCTGGATTTTGCCGGAATCCCCCACACCTCTTCACGCTCCGTCTTCAGAATCCTCGACAAGCTCGACAAGATCGGTCTCGAGGGGATCGTCGCCGAGCTGAGCGTTGGCCGGACTGACGCATCCGGGGACAAGATCCGCGGACTCGGGCTGGAAAAAGGACAGATAGAAAAAATCAAGCAGTTCATCGCTCTCCCGAAGGGGACGCGCCTGGAGGTTCTCGACGCCCTGCGGCGTCTCTTCAAGGATGTCCCCTCTGCCGGCACCGCCCTGCAGGGGCTCAGTGCAATCTGTTCCTCCCTCGATGCCCTCCGCATTCCCGATGAGAGCGTCGCGCTCGATCAGAGCATCGCGCGCGGTCTCGATTACTACACCGGCCCCGTCTTTGAAGCGCTCCTCACGGACGCCCTCGAGTTCGGCTCGGTGGTCGGCGGCGGGAGATACGACGGGCTGGTGGCCCGGTTTCTCGGCCGGAATATCCCTGCCGTGGGTGCCTCAATCGGCGTAGACCGCCTCCTTGCCGCGATGACGAAGCTCGGGCTCGCACAGACGGCACCGTCCACGGCTCAGGTGCTCGTCACTGTGATGGAACCTGCAAAGGTCGTCGAATATGAGA
>DATJPH010000344.1:0-7933 GCA_035506475.1 Bacteroidota bacterium
TCCAGCGCTGCCCGTGCGATCGAGACAAGTTCACCGGCCGCCGCCTCGATAACCTCAGGTGAAGCCCCTTTAAGCGGGGGGGCGTTTCTCGCGCGGCGCGCGCTGTAGAATTCGTACAGGACCCCGTGGAGCAGCGCCCCCTTCTCCGCGGGGGTCATCCCCTCCTCGAACTCTTCACGTTCCCGGAGCCGGAGGAGGGATCGGGAGAAGAACCTGAACGGGCACCCGGCATAGGTCTCGAGCTGGCTTACGGAGAGGACACGGTCGCGCATCCCTTCGACCTGGCGCCGCCCCTCCTCGCCAAGGGCCCCTGCGATCAGGCCGGAGAATTCCTCGCTCCCGGAGCCGGTACGCCTGTTCCGTTCAACATCGCGGGCCTGCCTGATACGGCTCCAGTCACGCTCAACCTCTGGAAGCGGAACGGGATTCGCCCCGCCGGGCGCGCGGCTGAGCATGCGCAGGTACTCTCCGCGAGAGCCGATGTCTCCGGCAAAGGGGATCTCCTCCGGATCCTCCCAGAGCGTGACGGCCGACGACTTGAGGAACGCGTCGACGAACGAGGACCGCACAAGGTCGTTTTCCCCCTCCCTGAGCGGATACGTCAGGTAGAGGTGCTCCGTCCAGTTTGTCGCCGCCTGGTAGAACAGATACCTGTTTTCCCACGTGTGATGCTGCTCCCGTTCCTGCCGGCGCCTGGCGCTCAGGAATATCTCGGGCTGATACACGGTGGGGAATTCCCCGTCGACAAGCCCAGCGACAATCATGACCTCGACAGGGAGCTCCCTCGTCTCCTCGATCGACGTCACAAGGACCCCGCGCCCGAACCGCTCCCGAAGGTTGTACCTCTCCCGGCCGAGGGCGGTTTTCAACCTGTCATAGTGGATGCGCAGGGGCTGCCCTTGCGCAGGACCGTCCTGCATCTGCGCCATCATCGCCACCTCATGCAGCGTGTCGGTGAACGCGTTGAATGCGCGCACATCCTTCTCCATCAAATCCTGGTCTGTCCGCAGGCGCGGATCGACGAGGGAGGAAAGCACGGACATCCGCCGGATGAGCCCGAGGAGTTCGCCCTCGAATTCCGCCGCGGTCAACGTCCTCGCAAACGGGGCGAGGGCCCTGCCGAGCGATTCCATATCCGCTCTCGCTTTTCCGAGCGCCGCGGACTCGCCGGCGGCGCGCCGCCCCTCCTGCTCGTCGGGCGCCGCCTGCCGGGCCCGCTCCGCCTGATCGCGTGCCCGGTCGATTTTCGTGAGCCAGCTTTCGAACCCGGCGGTCGCCCGGACACGCCGGGCCACTGCGGCAAGGTTCGCCGGATCGAAGGGGGAGCTCCCTTCCGGGCGGGCGAAATACGGGGAGCCCGCAATCCGGAGCACGTCCTCCCGCCGGAACCCGTTGAGCGGAAGGCGGAGCAGACCGAGAAGCGCCACCACGAGGGGGGACCTTGCAAGCTCGTACCGGTCGGTGATATTCACGGGGATTTCGTATTCCGCAAACAGCTCCCTCATGATATCGGTGTACCTCCCGGGGTTGCGGAGCGCAACACAGATCGCGCTCAGGTCCCTGGCAGGACGCTCCGCGGCAAGCCTCCTGACGAGCTTGCAGATGCATTCGACTTCGTGCACCCGGCTGCGGGCCGCCATGACGGTCACCTCCGCCTGCAGGTCCTCCCTTGCCGGGCTCCCGGTCCGGGAGAAGAGGCTTCGCGCGATATGCTCGGACGCCCGGCGTGCCGAGGGGGGGCGGGTAGCAAAGCCGAAGAAAAACGCGGCGGCGGACGCCTCACCGCTCGCTTCGCGGAATCCGAAATCGCCGAGGAGCCTGTAGTTTTCCTCCAGATGGCCGAAGAGCCCGGGATTCCCCTTGAGATAGTCGAACATCATTGTCACGGAAAGACCGGGGATCAGGGAGATCCGCCTGATGATCCTGAGCTCGGGAACCGAGAATTCATCGAAACCGGCCAGGGAGAGGGTCTCGACTCCCGGGAAGAGCCGGCGAAAGGCCCCGACAAAGTCTTCCGGGGGCGTGACGAGGGAGAGAAACCTGTACACCCCTTCAATGTCCTCCGCCTGCAGGGCGTCGAGCTCCCGCTCGTAGGCCGCGTAGATTGCGACGACATCGGAGAGCTTGGGTTTCTCCCGATCGGCGGCATCGCCGAGCTCTTCGGCGAGGAGATCATTGTAGATCCCCGATTCCTTCAGTGCGGTGATCACGTCGACAAGCCTGTCGAACGTCCCGCGGGGAAGACCCGGCGGCGCGGTGCGTGGAGAGAAATACCTGAGTCGTTCTCCGGCCGACCTGACAGCCCTGTGGAAGAGGAGCGTCCTTGAAGGGCCGCCGATCAACGTCCTGGCTCCCGGCGCCGCGGCGTACAGCGCGCGGCAGAGCGACTCCATCGTGTGCAGGGGGAGCGCCGGCGCCACGGCTCCGGGTGAAAGGCGCATGATCTCCCGGGTCAGATGGCGGACTCTCCGTTTCGTCGGAACGACAACGAGGCAGCCTTCCATGCGCGACCGTCTGACCCGTTCGTCAAACGGCAGGGGGGGTGCGGCGGGACCGTGGTGGAGTATGATCGGCATACACGAGTGTACAAAATTATCGAAGGAGGTTCAACGAGCCTCGAGGCTTGATTTTGGCTCCGCCTTTGCCCACATTGGCCCGTACGGCATATCCTTTCACTCTCACATCGCCCGGCGCACATGGTTTCTGCCGCAGTCGCGCTCCTCCGGCCGAAGCACTGGATCAAGAACGTCGTTGTCTTCGCCCCCCTTATTTTTTCCAAAGGGCTCTTCTCCCCTTCACAGTTTCTCACATCGGCAAGGGCGTTCGTCACCTTCTGCCTGACGGCAAGCGCGGTGTACGTCCTGAACGACATCGCCGACGTCGAGTCCGACAGGGCTCACCCGGAGAAGAAGAATCGCCCGCTGGCCTCCGGGGCCGTCACCCGGGGAACCGCACTGGCGATCGGCGGCGTCCTCCTGTGTGCGGCCGGCATCCTCTGCGCGGGGATGCAGCCGAAATTCATCGTCGTCATCGCGTCATATTTTCTCCTGAACCTGGCGTATTCATTCCGTCTCAAGGAAGTGTTGCTCCTTGACGTGTTCATCATCGCCGGAGGGTTCATGCTCCGGGTCCTCGGCGGAGCGTACGCAATAAGCGTCCAGGTGTCAAGCTGGATCGTCCTCTGTTCGATGTTCATTTCGCTCTTCTTAGGGTTTGCCAAGAGGCGGGGCGAACTTGTCAACGTCCAGGGGGCGGAGTCGGGCGCTCCCAGGCGGGTGCTCCTTCTCTACAGGGTGGAGTTCCTTGACCAGATGCTGACGATATCCGCCGCGGGCGCGGTGATTGCGTACGCCCTCTATACGGTCGCGCCCCGGACGCTCGCGACATTCGGGACGGAGAACCTCATATACACCACGATATTCGTCATCTACGGAGTGTTCCGGTACCTCTACCTTGTCCACTCAGGGAAGCAGGGGGAAAACCCGACGAACGCCCTGACATCCGACATACCGATCATCGTCAGCGGCGTGCTCTGGGTTCTCTCCTGCGTGTACCTCATCTACATCGGGGACGGAGTCCATTCGCTCTTCCGCTGAGAACCCGCGCTTACTTCTGCAGGTGCCTGAAGTAGTTCCATTCACCGATCCCCCCCTCAAGGCTCGACGCCTTCAGCCCCCGCCTGCGCAGCACAACCGCCGCGGTCAGGCTCCTGTTCCCGTTCTGGCAGTAACAGATGATCTCTTTGTTCGCCTGTTTGTTCAGCTCATCAGCCCTCCGCCTGAGCGTGCTGAGCGGGATCAGGAGCGCACCCCTTATATGCTCCGCTCTCTGCTCGCTCTCCGTCCGCACATCAAGAAAGACAGCCTGGCCCGACCGTACGATGCTGTCGGCCTCCGCCGGCGATCGCCGGGGGACGGATCTGCGCTTCGCGTACCTGTACAACGCCGCTGCAAGAATTGCCCCGGCTATGACGTAGAAACTCACCTGCGATGTCACGTCGGTTTCCCATTCAGAATTTTTTGCGAATCCCGGGAGGGTCCCGGAAGTGTTTCCCGTGTTCCTTCCAAAACAGACACAATACCATCTTAGATGGGGAAAAATGTAGAAAGATTCAACGGAAATGACGTTGACTTCCCCCGCCTGAATATTTATATTGACGTCGTGCATTGTCCGTCTCGGCACGCTGGGAACCTCTATTAATAGAGGGGGTGTTAATACTTCAGGCGAGCCAGACGGGTTCGCCACCAGTAAACCACACAGGGGACCGGAATGGAAGGCAACTTCTCTAACAGAGTCCAGGATGTCATCAGGCTGAGCCGCGAAGAGGCACTCCGGCTCGGTCACGACTACATCGGGACGGAGCACCTGCTTCTGGGCGTCATCCGTGAAGGTGAGGGGATTGCCGTCAAGATACTCCGGAACCTCGGCGTCGATCTTTACAAGCTCAAGAAGGCCATTGAAGACACCGTCAGGACCTCCGGCGGGACGCTCACCATCGGCAACATACCCCTGACAAAACAGGCCGAAAAAGTACTGAAAATCACTTATCTCGAGGCAAAACTCTACAAATCCGACGTCATCGGCACGGAACACCTGCTCCTGTCGCTGCTGAGGGACGACGACAATATCGCGGCGCAGATACTTCACCAGTTCAATATCCACTACGACGTCGTGCGCGGCGAGCTCGACAACATCATCAGCGGGAAACCGTCCACCCCCCCCCATGCGCAGGCGGCGGCGGAAAAGAAACCGGAGAAGTCGAAAACCCCCGTGCTCGACAATTTCGGGCACGACCTGACGAAGCTGGCCGCCGAGGACAAGCTCGACCCGATCGTCGGACGCGAAAAGGAGATTGAACGGGTCGCCCAGGTCCTCAGCCGGCGGAAGAAGAACAACCCCGTCCTCATCGGCGAACCGGGCGTCGGCAAGACCGCCATCGCCGAGGGGCTGGCCATGAGGATCGTTCAGAAGAAGGTGAGCAGGGTGCTCCACGGGAAACGGGTCGTGACGCTGGATCTCGCCGCCCTTGTCGCCGGGACGAAGTACCGGGGGCAGTTCGAAGAGCGGATGAAGGCCGTGATGAACGAGCTCGAGAAAGCCAAGGACGTGATCCTGTTCATCGACGAGCTCCACACGATCGTGGGTGCCGGCGGCGCTTCGGGATCCCTCGATGCGTCAAACATGTTCAAGCCCGCGCTCTCGCGCGGCGAGCTGCAGTGCATCGGCGCGACGACGCTCGACGAATACCGCCAGTACATCGAGAAGGACGGCGCGCTGGACCGGAGATTCCAGAAGATCATGGTGGACCCGACGACGGTCGACGAGACCATCCAAATCCTCATGAACATCAAGCACAAGTACGAGGAACATCACGGCGTCCACTACACGGACAAGGCGATCGACGCGGCGGTGCGGTTGAGCGACCGGTACATTACCGACAGGTTCCTCCCCGACAAGGCGATCGACGTCCTCGACGAATCAGGCTCGCGGGTCCACCTTGCCAATATCCACGTCCCGAAGGAGATCGTCGACCTCGAAGGGGAAGTCGAGAAGATCAAGCAGTCAAAGAACCAGGTGGTCAAGAACCAGAACTTCGAAGAAGCCGCCCGCCTGCGCGACCTGGAAAAGAAGTTCCTGAGCGATCTCGACATCGCCAAGCGCGAGTGGGAGCTCAAGGCGCAGGACACCGTGCACGACGTCAACGAAGAGCACATGGCGGACGTCGTCGCCATGATGAC
The DNA here is from genome assembly GCA_035506475.1 of Bacteroidota bacterium. Classification (GTDB taxonomy): domain Bacteria; phylum Bacteroidota; class Ignavibacteria; order UBA10030; family UBA6906; genus Fen-1273. Next base: position 5,739 of record DATJPH010000344.1, read on the forward strand.
CGGCATTCCCGTCAACAAGATCGCGCAATCGGAATCCGACAAGCTCCTGCAGATGGACAAGGTGCTCAAGGACCAGGTCGTCGGGCAGGATGAGGCGCTCGTGAAGCTGACGAAGGCCATCCGCAGGACGCGCGCGGGCCTGAAAGATCCGCGGCGCCCGATCGGCTCGTTTATCTTCCTGGGGCCGACCGGCGTCGGCAAGACGGAGATGGCCAAGGCGCTGGCCCGCTACCTGTTCGACACCGAGGATGCCCTTATCCGCATCGACATGAGCGAGTACATGGAGAAGTTCGCCGTCTCGCGCCTCGTCGGGGCTCCCCCCGGATACGTCGGCTACGAGGAGGGGGGACAGCTCACGGAGAAGGTGCGCCGGAAACCGTACTCGGTCGTTCTTCTCGACGAGATCGAAAAAGCGCACCCGGACGTGTTCAACATCCTTCTCCAGGTCCTCGACGACGGCATCCTGACCGACAGCCTGGGACGGAGGGTCGACTTCAAGAACACGATCCTCATCATGACCTCGAACATCGGGACGCGCGACCTGAAGAAGAGCGGCGGCATCGGGTTCGGCGAATCGAGCATCAAGGGCGACTACGGGCAGATGAAGTCGGTGATTGAAGAGGCCCTCAAGAGGGTGTTCAATCCCGAGTTCCTCAACCGGATCGACGACACGATCATATTCCACCAGCTTGAAAAATCCCACATCATGGAGATCGTCGTGATCCAGATGAGGGATATCCTGAAGCGGACGAAGGCGATGGGGATCTCCATCGAACTGACAAAACAGGCGAAAGAGTTCCTCGCGGAGAAGGGATACGACCCCGCATTCGGGGCACGCCCGCTCCGGCGGGCGCTCCAGCGCTACCTCGAGGACCCGGTCGCCGAGGAGATCCTGAAGGGGAAATACGCGGAAGGTACCACGATCAAGGTCAAGGTCAGCAAGAAGACCGGCGAGTTGAAATTCGCCGCCAGCCACCCCCCGGTCAAACCCGAGGGGGATATCCCGAAGGAAGAAGAGAAGAAGGCGGACGTTTCCTGAACAGCAAGGAACGCTCCCCCGCCTGAAATGGCAGAGGCCCCTCACGTCCACAGTGCGGGGCCTCTGTTTTTTGCCGGCGCGGGGGCGCGCTACTTCACGAGCATCATCGCCTTTGACTGCGCGAGACCGTCAGCCCGGATCCTGCAGATGTACATCCCGCTTGCATGTCCGCCGCCGTCAAACCGGACTTCATGGATCCCCGCCTCCTCCACCCCGCTGACAAGCGTCGCAATCTCCTGGCCCAGCGCGTTATAGACGGTGACCGAGACAAAGGAGCGGTGTGCAAGAGCGTACCTGAGCGTCGTCGTCGGGTTGAACGGGTTCGGATAGTTTCCGTACAGCCTAAAAGCTCCCGCCGCGGGGGGCGCGTACTGCGCCAGGACGCCTGTCGCCGGGGACATCGCCCTGCCGACCGCGCTCATCAGGGGCTGGCCGCCGGCCCAGAGGTCTTCGCCGAGCGCCCAGATCATGACGCCTGCGAGCCCGCTGGTTTTCGCATAATCGCACTTGATCGTGATAGAGGCCGAGTCGTCGAACGTATCAAGCGTCAATCGCCCCGCATCCTGGCAATAGGGAACCTGTGATAGTGTGTCCCAGGAGTATGCCCAGCCCGATGCCAGGTCATTCGCCACGTCCGTGTAGAGCACTTCCGCGGCGCTCGTGAACGACGAGTAGAGTCCCCCGGGCCTCGTGAAATGAAACCGCTGGCCGAAGAACGGGAGGCCGAGCGTGAGCTGCGCCGAGGGGATCCCCCGTGTCACGTGAAGATAGGTGATCCCCTGCGTGACGCTCCAGTTGCCGGTGTACGCCGGAGGCTCGACCATGGGCGCATTGTGCCCGGCGACCGAACTCCAGCTGCCGTAGATGTCGTAGCACATGGCGTTGAACCAGTCGATGCTGAGCCGCAGGGAAGCAAAATCCTCCCACTGTCCTGACCAGTCGGAAATGCCGACAGCCATCGTGATAAGCCAGGTCGTATCGACCGCACGGAAGGCGGCGCGCATCTGCTGCACGAGCGCCACTTCATTCGACCGGTCGGCTGCGTTTGCGGGCCCTTCCCAGTCCAGGTCCGCCCCGTCGTAATGGTAAAGGGAAAGCCGGGCGACAACGTTGCTGACGAATTTTCTCCTCAGGGCGGTATCGGCCGCCACAAGGG
>DATJPH010000345.1:0-3191 GCA_035506475.1 Bacteroidota bacterium
AGGCGCGCGGCAGGACGTATGGACCGACCTTCCCCCGGTGTATGAAAGCAGGATGTCATGGAGGCTCCGGGAAGGATCGCTCACCCTCGGATCCCCGCGTCTTCGGAACATTCTCCTCCCCCAGCCCTTCATGGCCGCCCGCGACGTCGCGGGGATACGTTCCCTCAGCGTGATGGGGTACGGCCTTTGGCGATGGCGCCTGATGGCTCAGGGGAACACCGATACTGCGCCCCTGTTTGCTTCCTTTCTCTCCTCCGCTGTCCGCTGGCTCACGTCGCGCGAACAGGCCAGGAGCGTCCGTGTCGTGCCGACGCGGGACCAGTTTTCACGGGGCGAGCCTGTCACATTCTCGGCCCAGGTTTACAATGACAATTCTCAGCCGGTCGAAGACGCGGATGTTTCGGTAGAGATCGTGGGTGCCGGCCAACGATTGCAGGCGGACCTGCGCCCGATGGGAAACGGGAGGTACGAGGGCTCCGTGGAGGGAATCCCCGCGGGAGAATTCACATTCCGGGGGACGGCAACAAAGGACGGCCGCGCCATCGGCCGGGACGCGGGATCGTTTCTTGTTGGGGGATTGAATCTTGAATACCTGGACACCAGGATGAACTCGGAAGTCCTCCGGCAGCTCGCGTTCAGAACCGGAGGGAGGTACTTCACGGCGGGAGACGCGGGCCGGTTGCGTGAAGTGCTGGGATCGCTCAGTACCCTTACCCCCCGCGATGAACAGAAGTCGGGCGTGCTGGAGCTGCACCGCTGGCCGTATCTCCTCGCACTCGTGATCGTCCTGTTTTCCGCGGAGTGGATTATTCGCAAACGCAGCGGCATGATCTGAGCGGATGCACCGGCGGATCTACTTCTTCTTCTTTTTCTTCTGACCCCCCGGTTGTGCCTTGGGTTTCGCCTTCGGTCCCGGTTTGGGCGTCGCGCGAAGGGGCTTCGGCGCCTTCTTCCCCTTTTTCTGATCGGGACCGCCTCCGCGTGTCGCTCCCCGTCCCGCCGTCCCGGGCATCACGGGCTTGCGTGCTCCCGGCTCTGCGGCGGGTGCTTGAGCGCGTACCGGTTCAGATTTCGAGTTGTCCCTGTTCCCCTTCTTCCGGTTCAGATTTTTTTTTTCAGCGTCGGGCGGCTCTCCCCCCCTCTTAACGTTCGTCTCCGGAATCTCCTGGTCTTCGGCCATCACCGAAGCAACATCCGAGACGGAATCCCCTTCACCGAGCTTGATCAGCCGGACCCCCTGCGTGTTCCTCCCTGCGAGCCGGACCTCCGAGGCGTGTTGCCGTATGACGATGCCGCCGCTCGTGACCACGACGATATCATCAGACTCCAGCACTTCCCGTATGGCAACCATGCGTCCCGTTTTCTCCGTCGTCTTCACGGTAAAGATCCCCTTCCCGCCCCGGTGGCTGACACGGTACTCGCCGGTCTCGCTCCGCTTGCCGAAGCCCTTTTCGGTCGCCACGAGGATCGTCGTCCCGGTCCTCCTCAGCGCGACGGCGCCGATGACCCGGTCCTTCTTTTCGAGCTTGATCGCACGTACGCCGCCGGCGGTGCGCCCCATCGCCCGGGCCTCCTGCTCGTGAAACCGGATCGCGAGCCCCTCGTGCGTGCCGATCACCACGTCCTGCGATCCATCGGTCAGCCTGACATCGATCAGCCGGTCCCCCTTGCCGAGCCCGATTGCGCCGATCCCCGTCTTGCGCGGGTTGCTGAACTCGCTCAGGGGGGTCTTCTTGATCATCCCCTGCTCCGTCACCATCATCACGAACAGCGGGTCCTCGAAGTTCTTCACGGAAACGTACGAGGCGATACCGTCCGCCGGCTCCTTTGAAATCAGGTTTGCGATCGATTTCCCGCGCGACGCGCGGCCTCCTTCGGGAATTTCGAACACCTTCAGCCAGTAGCATCTTCCCTGGTTTGTGAAGAGCATAATGTAATCGTGCGTGCTCGCCACGAACATGTGCTCGATGAAATCGTCCTCCTTCGTTGTCGCGCCGGTTGCCCCTCTCCCCCCGCGCGTCTGGCGCCTGTAGCCGCTCACCGGGAATCGTTTGATGAACCCGCCGTGGCTTATCGTAATGACGACCTGCTCCTCGGCAATCATGTCCTCGATGCTGAATTCCTCGGCGGTGTACACGATCTCCGTTCGCCGCTCGTCGCCGTAGTTCTTCTTGATCTCGAGGAGCTCCTCCTTGATGATCTCGAGCTGGAGTTGCTTGCTTTTCAGGATCGCCTTGAGCCGCTCGATCTGCTTAATCACCTCCCGGTACTCGTCTTCGATTTTCTTCCGTTCGAGGCCCGTAAGGCGCTGCAGCCGCATATCCAGGATTGCCTTCGCCTGGATTTCGGACAGCTTGAACTTCTTCATCAGCCCGGTTTTCGCCGTCTCGACGTCCTTCGACGCCTTGATGAGCTTGATGATTGCGTCGATGTTGTCCAGGGCAATAATGTAGCCTTCGAGGATGTGCGCCCGTTTCTCGCATTCATCGAGCTCGAACTTCGACCTGCGGACGATCACTTCGTTCCGGTGGTCGATGAACCTCCGGATCATCTCTTTGAGCGTGAGCACTTTCGGCCGGCCGTCCACGAGCGCTAGCATAATAACGCCGAAGGTCGCCTGCATCTGCGTGTGCTTGTACAGGTTGTTCAGGATCACTTCGGCGTTCGTGTCGCGTTTCAGGTCGATGACGATGCGGAGACCGTCGCGGTCGGATTCGTCGCGGATATCCGCGATATCCTCGAGCTTCTTCTCATTGATCAGGTCAGCGATCTTCTCGATGAGGTTTGCCTTGTTGACCTGGTACGGTATTTCCGTGACGACGATGCTCTGGCGGTCGTTTTTCCCCGTTTCGATGCTTGCTTTGGCCCGGACCACGATGCGCCCGCGTCCGGTTGTGTACGCGCTCTTGACCCCTTCGAAGCCGTAGATGATGCCGCCCGTCGGAAAGTCGGGCGCCTTCACAAACCTCATCAGCTTCTCGTCCGTCAGGCTCTCGTCCCTGATCAGCGCCACGCACGCGTCCACGACCTCCGTCAGGTTGTGCGGGGGGATGTTCGTCGCCATGCCGACCGCGATGCCGCTCGTCCCGTTCACGAGGAGGTTCGGGACCATCGCCGGGAGCACCGAGGGCTCCTGGAGCGTGTCGTCGAAGTTCGGCACGAAGTCCACGGTGTTCTTCTGCAGGTCCCGC
>DATJPH010000346.1:0-4526 GCA_035506475.1 Bacteroidota bacterium
GCTGGCGATGCTCCGCCGCCTCCTCCGCCCCTTCATGAAGGTGGAAGGTACAGGCGAGTCCACGCTCCGGAGGCTCCGTTCAATGTTCCTCCCGGACAGGGACCATATTCACCACCGGCTCCTGGCCCTCGGCCTCTCACAGAAGGAAGCGGTCATCCTTCTCTACTTTGTCTCGTCAGCGCTCGGCTGCAGCGCATTCGGACTGACGGTGGCCGACCACGTCAGCGGGATCATGATACTCGCGGTTGCAGGGATTGCGATGGTCGCAGGGATTCACCGCCTCCGGTATCGTGAGTTCGCCATCTTCCGGCGCGGCGTCCTTCTCCCGCTCTACGACCGCCCGTTTGTCCATAACCCGGCGTTCCAGATCGCCATGGACCTCGGGTTCACTGGGGTGGCCTTTGTTCTGGCCTACGCCCTCTCGCAGGACGGCAGGACGGTGGATTTCTCTTTTGATACGTTCCGCTGGTTGCTGGTCGGCGTGACGGCGGTCCAGATGACGGTCTTCTTCTTCTCCGGCGTCTACAAAGGGATCATGCGCCACGCGGGGGTCGAGGATGCGGTCCGCATCATGAAGGCGCTTGTGATTGCGCTTGTGATAGGGGTCGGGCTCCATTACCTGGCCGGGTTCGACCTTTCCGGCGCAATGACGAAAACGTTCCTTCTCGACTTTTACTTCCTTCTGACGCTCCTTGTGATGTCGCGGTTCTCGTTCGCCGTCCTCAACCGGATTGCGCATGAGACGCAGGAGGGGAAGGATCCGGTCGTCATCTACGGGACGGGAGAGCGTGCCGTCGTTGTGGCGCGCCTGCTTCTGAACTCTCCCGAGCTCAATATGCGCCCGGTCGGGTTCATGGACGACGTCAAGTCACTGGAAGGGAAGTCCATACACGGTCTCCCGGTGTTCGGCGGAATCTGGAAGATCGAGCCGCTCATCAAGAGTGCCGGGATCAAGGGAGTCATCATTGCAAGTGACGATCTCAAACCGGGGGTCCTTTCACGGCTCCGCAAGCTCTCACGAACCCACCGTCTCCCCGTGAAGACGTTCTGCCCCACGTTCCAGGATCTGCAGCCGGAACCGGAGTCGCAGAGTGCCTTCCAGCCTGCATTCGTGAATGAATCGGGCGAAGTGGTCATTGCACGCTCATCGTACCGTACCGGGAGTCAGGGTTAATTCCGCGGTAAATTGCCGTAATTTGTGGAAAGTCAACGGGACGCCCTGAAGGCGTCCCGTTGACATTTCCGGCCGAAATCCGTAGATTCATTCCGAACGTACAGGCAGTCCTCGTTCCTGGCCCGAAAGGAATCGATACCCGCCCCGTTGCTACAATATCTCCCCGCTTTACCACTCCGGTGCCGGATGCAAGGGTGCCGGTATAGCCCATTTCATGTCCGCAACCGCATGCGGACCGTATACTCGTTATCACGCATACTGGGGTGACTGATGTTCAAAAATGGAACAATTCAGGGTGTCGTGGTGCGCAACCTCACGAAGTTCATCGACGACCGGGGCTGGCTGAGCGAGCTTTACCGGGAGGACGAGATTGAGAAGGAGTACATGCCGGCGATGGGATATGTCTCCATGACCGCTGCCGGGGTCGCCCGGGGACCGCACGAACACGTCGACCAGGCGGATTGCTTCGCGTTTATCGGCCCGTCGAATTTCAAAATATACCTCTGGGACAACAGGAAGAGCTCCCCGACCTACATGACGCGCCAGGTCCTTTATGCCGGAGAGGATGCCCCCCGCTCGTTGATCATACCGAGGGGGGTCGTCCATGCTTACAGGAATATCGGCGAATCCCAGGGAATGGTGTTGAACTTCCCGAACCGACTCTACGCCGGGTCGGGGAAGAAGAGCCCTGTGGACGAAATCCGCCATGAAGGCGATGCGGCATCCCCATTCCAGCTTGATTGAACGCATGAACTCTCTCCTTGTGACCGGCGGCGCAGGATTCATCGGGAGCAACTTCATCCGGTACTATCTTGAGACTCATCCCGGGGCCCGCATTGTCAATTTTGACAAACTGACGTACGCGGGGAACCTGGACAACCTCAGGGATATCCAGGACGACGAGCGGTACGCGTTCGTCAGGGGGGATATCTGCGAGAGGGAGCAGGTGCTTGGCGCTCTCAGGAAGTTCGGCGTCGACACTGTCGTCCACTTTGCGGCCGAGTCGCACGTGGACAGGAGCATTGCCGGGGCGGCCGTGTTCGTCACGACAAACGTCCTGGGGACGCAGGTTCTGCTCGATGCGGCACGGGAGCAGAAGGTCGACCGGTTTCTTCACGTCTCCACCGACGAGGTCTACGGGTCGCTCGGCTCGTCGGGGAAGTTCACGGAATCGACTCCCCTCCATCCCAACAGCCCGTATGCCGCAAGCAAGGCGGCGTCCGACCTGCTTGTTCTCGCCGCCGTCCACACGTTCGGCTTCCCCGCCGTCGTGACGCGGTGTTCGAACAACTACGGCCCCTACCAGTTCCCGGAAAAACTCATACCGCTCATGATCGCCAACGCAACGGACGGCAAGCCCCTCCCCGTGTACGGCGAGGGAGTGAACGTCCGGGACTGGCTCTTCGTCCGCGATCACTGCAGCGCAATCGACGCAGTGCTCGGCCGGGGCCGCATCGGGGAGGTGTACAACATCGGGGGAAACAACGAGTCCCGGAACATTGACATCGTGAAGCTCCTTCTCTCGATGCTTGGGAAGCCCGAGAGTCTCATCACGTACGTGAAGGACCGCCCCGGGCATGATCTCCGCTATGCGATCGACGCGTCGAAGATCATGAATGAGCTCGGCTGGAAACCGTCGGTGACGTTTCCTCAGGGGCTGAAGCAGACGGTGGACTGGTACGTCAAACACGAACCCTGGTGGCGCGGCATTATCAGCGGCGCATACAGGGAGTACTACAGGGAGATGTATGAAGAACGTTAGGATGCGGATCCTCATCCGGCCTGCCGCCCTCCTCGGGGCGATCCTGTTGATCGGGACCGTTCCCTCCCGGGGGCAAACCCGCGGATCCTCGGACGACCAGGACCGGAATGCCGACCGGACCCGGCTCACGCAGGAAGCTGCTGCGCAGGCCGCCGCGATGAAAGGGATTGCCCTCGAATCGACGATTGATCCGGCCAATTACTATGTCGGCCCATCCGACGTGATAGCGGTGAATATATGGATGACGCCTCCTGTGAGCCTTGTCCTGACGGTCACACCCGAAGGGACGCTGATCATACCGACGGTGGGCGAAGTACGCGTCGCAGATACGACGCTCGCCGAGGCGAAAGTGAGGATCCTTGCCGAAGTGCGGAAGAGGTACAGGTTTGCGGAAGCAACGGTCACACTCCTTGCTCCCCGGCAGATCGTCGTCTCGGTGACGGGAAAAGTCCTCAACCCGGGGTCGTACGTCATGAGCTCGACAAGCCGGGTCGACAAGGCGATTGAGGAAGCGAACAAGCCCCGGGTCGGCCAGAACGCGGGAGAGCTCCCCTCTATCCTGACGAGCTCGTCCACACGCAACATCGCCCTCCGACACAAGGACGGGAGGGCTTCGCGGGCGGATATTACGAAGTTCTTCGCGACGAAAGAAGATAGGTGGGATCCATACCTCCGGGAGGGGGACATCATCGTCGTCCCCCAGAATTTCTTCACCAAGAACGTGATCGGGATCTACGGGGAAGTGAACAGCCCGGGCCGCTACGAATACGTTCAGGGGGATAGCCTGAAGGATATGATCCGGATCGCCTATGGATTCACCCGGTGGGCAAATGCGGACAGCGTCGAGCTGAGCCGGCTTGACCTCAGCGGGTCGCAGATGACGTCCCGCTTCCTTGACGGCCTGGCAATTGCGGCCGGCAGGGCGCCGGATGTTCCCCTCCTGCCGGGCGACCGCATCATTGTGCGCGGGAAGCCCGACCGCCGGGCGGATTACACTGTCGAGATCATCGGGGAGGTGGAGTTCCCTGGAGTCTATCCCATCGCCCGGGGGGGGACCCGCCTCAGCCAGGTCATCAGGAGCGCCGGGGGTTTCACGGACCGGGCGTTCCTCGCCTCATCCGTCGTACAGCGCAGGACGACCGCCGCCTCGGAGGTCTACCTGGAGAGGCTCGAAAGCTTGAGGGGCGGCGTGCCTCCCGAGGACAGCACCTACTATTACCTGGAGACGGATCTCCGGATGCGGAAAGAGCTCGTCGACGTGGATTTTGAACGGCTCTTCGTGAAGGGGGATAGCTCGCAGGACGTCATACTGCAGGACGGAGATCGTATCGTCATCACCTCGCCGAAGACGAGCATTTATGTCTTCGGCCAGGTGGCGATTCCCGGGAACGTCCCTTTCGCCCCGGGTGCGGATGCAGCCTACTACATCGGGAAAGCCGGCGGGTTCACCGACAGGGCGCGCACGGGTGACGTCAAGATCGTCAAAGCGAAAACACGGCAGTGGCTCGCCCCTTCAGCAACGACGATCGAAGGGGGGGACTACATCTGGGTCCCGAAAGAGATCGAGCGCCCGTTCGGATACTACATGAA
>DATJPH010000347.1:0-4389 GCA_035506475.1 Bacteroidota bacterium
GCTGTCCCCGGAAGAGGGGTCGAGCGGGAACACCGACGCCGAGGGGATTCCCGCGTGGTACGTCCAGGACTCTATCGCCGCCTCGCGCCGCACCCCCCTGCCGGTGAGCCCGATCGGCGCCTCCTCGATCCTGACAAGGCCGAGAAGCCTGCTCTCCTCGATCGCGTGCCGCGCGTAGTAGTCGTGCTCCCCGGGAATCCCATGGACGTGCGAGCGGCCGATATCCTCGATCGGGGTGCGAAACGGCTCAAAGAGAGCGTCGACGGACCTGCGGACATCCCCCACCGGGATGTTGAGCCCCGTGGGACCGAACGAGTCGCCGAGAAAGAAGAGAAGGTCGAATTTTCCCGCGTCGTGCGCCCCGGTGTGCATGTTCGTCACGTACGTCCCGCAGCCCCGGAGGACGCCGTTGTTCTCCTCCGCCTCGCCGAGGGCGATAACCACGAGCCCTCCGCCGGCCTCACCGCCCTGATCCGGGCGCGGGGATGCCGCACCGGCCGGGCCGAGGAAGAGCGCGGCACAAAGCGCGGGACGGACCAGTGCCGCCAGCGCCGCGGCGAGGGGGGTGTCTGCCGGAAGAACGTTCCGCTTCATATCACTCCAGTGTCTTGTGGAACCTGAGAACGCTGAGCGAGAGTATCAGCACGCCGATCCCCAGAAGCGCGAGCGCCTGACCCCAGAGCTCCGCCAGGCCCGCCCCTTTGAGGAACACGCCGCGGACGATCTCGAGGAAGTACCGGAGGGGGATGACGTATGTCGCGTACTGGATGACGCGGGGCATGTTCGCCACGGGAAACGCGAACCCCGAAAGGAAGAGAAATGGCATGAAAAAGAAGAACTGGGCGATGAGCATCGCCTGCTGCTGCGTACGGGCGATCGTCGAGATGAACAACCCGAGCCCGAGTGTCGTCAGGATGAACAGCCCGCTCAGCGCGAAGAGGAGCGGGAGGCTCCCCACAAGCGGGACATGGAACCAGAACCGGGCGATCGCAAGGACGATCACCACGTCGACGAACCCGATGACGGTGAACGGGAGGAGTTTCCCGATGATAAGCTGATAGGGGCGTATGGGGGTGACCATGAGCTGTTCGAGCGTCCCGATCTCCTTCTCCTTGACTATGCCGAGCGATGTGAGCGTCATGGTGATGATCATCAGGACGAGGGCCACAACGCCGGGAACCATATAGTAGGCGCTCAGGAGGTCCGGGTTGAACCAGATGCGCGGCTCGGGGAGGACGCGCCCGATCCTCGACTGGCGCATGAGCGGCAGGTACTGTGCCGTGACCTTCTGGGACCATGAGCCGACGATCTGCTGGGCGTACCCGAGAAGGATGTTGGCCGTATTCGCGTCGGTCCCGTCGAGGACAACTTGCACCTGCGACGTCTGGCCGTCCAGTCCCTTCCGCGCAAATCCCGCGGGGATCACGAGCGCGATATTCGCCCTCCCGTCCTCGATGAGGGGGTCGAGTTCGGCGGGATCGCCGACGCTGTACCGGCCGATGAAATACGTGGTGTTCGTGAATGAGCGGATGAGCGCCCTGCTCTGTGCCGTCCCGTCCATGTCGCAGACGGCCAGCGTGCTGTACTTGATGTCCGTCGTCGCGGCGTATCCCAGGAGGAGGACCATCGCAAAGGGAGCCATCACCGACACGAGGAGCATCCTCTTGTCCTGCCGGATCTGGTAGAACTCCTTTTTGACCATCTCCCTTATCACCGCGAGGGCCGCTCTCACTTCAGGCGCTCCTCTTCTGCATCCGCCGGGCGCTCACACCGAGCGTGACGGCCGCGAACGCTGCCATGAAAACGAACTGCTCCCAGACCGCACCGAGCCCGACCCCTTTGAGCATGACGCCCCTGACGACAACGAGAAAGAATTTGTTGACCGCGAGGTTGGAGACGATCCTCAGGACAAGCGGCATCGTGGCCACCGGGAATATGAACCCCGAGAGGAGAAACGAGGGGAGAAGAGAGCTGAAGACGGAAATCATGAACGCCACCTGCTGCGAATCGGTCACCGTCGATATCAGGAGTCCCTGACCGAGCCCTCCCAGGATGATCATCATGATCGCGGCGTACAGGAGGAGGATGCTCCCCCGGACCTCCACGCCGAACAGGAGATAGCCCAGGATAAGTATCGCCGTGGCGGCGACGAGGCTGATGCCGAGGTAGGGGATCGTCTTGCCGAGGATGATCTCGAACGGACGGAGGGGCGAGACCATGAGCTGTTCCATCGTCCCCCGCTCCTTTTCCCTGACGACAGTCAGGGATGTGGAGATCACCGCCGTCAGGACGATGATGAACCCGATCAGCCCGGGGACCAGGAACTTCGACGAGATCAGGTCCGGGTTGTACCAGACGCGGGGCTGGAAATCAACCGGCACAGGGAGCGAACGGCCACGCAGCGCGAACGCGTCGGCCACGAGATGGGTCGCGTAATCCGTCGTCAGCCGCGTGGCCGTCCCAAGGGCCTGCCCCGCGGTATTGGCGTCGGACCCGTCGACAAGTATCTGGACGTGGACATCCTCCCCGGCGGCGAGGTGCGCGGCGAACGACGCGGGGACGACGACGGCGATCTTCGCCCTGCCGTGCAGAAACAGCTCTTCGACCTCCGTATAGGCGGCGGCATTGTACCTGTAGTCGAAATACTCCGTCGTCGTGAACTTCTCCAGGAACGCCCTGCTCCCCGGGGTCCTGTCCTGGTCGTAGATCACCAGGGGGGTGTGCTTGACGTCGAAATTGAGGGCGTACCCGACAAGGATGATCATGGCGGCGGGGAGCACCATGAGCATGCCGAGCGACGTGGGGTCGCGCCGGACCTGCCTCAGCTCCTTCATGATCACGGGCTTCAGGGCGCGCAGCGGGAACGTCATGAGGCCCCCCCCTCTCCTGCACGGGCACCCTGGCTGTCCAGGAGATAGAGGAACACGTCTTCGAGCGAGGGGACAATACGCTCGACCTGACGCACGGCGATCCCGGCGCGGGAGAGCGTCCGCGCAACGTGCCCCCTCCCCTCCTCTTCGTTTTCCACCATGACGTGGAGAGAGGTGCCGAAGACGGAGGTCTCCAGGGCCCACGGCTCCGCACGCACGGTCTCCAGGGATTCGACGATCTTCCCGCCGGCAACGCGTATTTCGAGTATCGGCCGCGTGATATGCCTGACCTTCAGCTCCGACGGGCTCCCCGAGGCGATCAGCCTGCCGGCGTTGATCAGGATAATGTGATTGCAGTACTCCGCCTCGTCAAGGAAATGCGTCGTCACAAGCACGGTGATCCCGCCGGCGGAAAGGGTGTTGATGAGCTCCCAGAAGTTCCTCCGTGAGAGCGGATCCACCCCCCCGGTCGGCTCGTCGAGAAAGACGATACGCGGCTCGTGGAGTATCGCACAACCGAGGGCGAGCCGCTGCTTCCACCCCCCCGAGAGCGTCCGGGTCAGGCTCGATTCCCGCCCCCGCAGATCGGCCATGGAGAGGACCCATGCCATCCGCCTTTCAAGGAGATCCCCTTTCAGGCCGTAGATCCCGCCGTAGAAGCGGATGTTCTGTTCCACCGTAAGGTCGTCGTAGAGCGAGAAGCGCTGCGACATGTACCCGATGTTCAGCTTCACCTCTTCGCTCCGGGTGCCGACATCGCAGCCGGCGACAAGAGCGGTCCCCCCGCTGGGAGGCAGCAGGCCGCAGAGCATCCGTATCGTCGTCGATTTTCCCGCCCCGTTGGCGCCCAGGAACCCGAAGATCTCTCCTTCACGAACGTCGAAGCTGACGTCGTCGACGGCCCTGAACTTCCCGAACGATTTTGAGAGGTGCCGCACCTCTATCGCGTTCCCGCTCATCGGGGCTCCCCCGGCCGCTGTGGATGCGTCAGGAGGGAGATGAAGACGTTCTCAAGCGAGGGCTCGATCTTCCGGATCCCCGTGACGTGTATCCCCTCCCGTTCAAGCATCCGCCGCATGGAGTGTTCGTGCGACCGGGCCTCCGGGGCTATCACGTGGATCCTGTCCCCGAACGCCTGGATCTCGGGCGCCCCTTCCTCCTTTTTCAGGAGGGCGGACGCATCGCGGACACGGTCGCAGACGATCTCCAGGATCTCCCCCACCATGGCGGATTTCATCCCCTCCGGCGTGTCGACCCGCATGAGCGTACCCGCGTTCATGAGGGCGACCCTCGTGCAGCGCTCCGCCTCATCGAGGTAGGGCGTCGTCATGACGATCGTGATCCCCTGTTTGATGAGGCTCTGGAGGATCTTCCAGAAATCGCGGCGCGAGACCGGATCGACCCCCGTCGTCGGCTCGTCAAGGAATATGAGGCGCGGCCTGTGCACGAGCGTGCAGGCAAGCGCGAGCTTCTGTTTCATGCCGCCGGAGAGTTTTTCCGCCAGCCTCGTGCGGAAGGG
>DATJPH010000348.1:0-3337 GCA_035506475.1 Bacteroidota bacterium
CGACATTTCCACAGAAGTAAGGACGTACGCCCGCAGTTTCTCATGCATGGCAGTGACGATATGCGCCCCCGAATTTGGAAGAGCCCGGCCAGTTCCTCTCGAACAGTTTGCTGGCCTGGCGTCACCCGCAAAGATGTGAAATCCTTTCCAGATAACCAACCTTCAACTCGCTTTTCTGCCCCAGGCTGGGGAAATTGCCGGCGGGATTGAGTTCCGGCCGGAGAAGATACACCAGTCAGAAGCTGTGAGAAAAGGCGAAAATCCGATCATCACCAAGGCGATCATGACCCGGATGGCCCATACCTCTTAACAGACCGTCATCAAAGGAGGGTCGTACCGAACGAAACTCAATATCAAACCGAGAGGAGACTTTATGAAATCAGAACCGTGCAGGCCCTGGGCAGCAAGCGACTTCCCTTCGACTTGAAAGGCAACGAACGGCTTGTTTTTCTGCACCCCCGGGCATACATTATCCGACTCCAGAAAAGGTGAGACGATGAAAAGCCCTCAGCGCCGCAACGCGACACTTGACATGAGCCCGGAGGAATTCCGGAAAATCGGGCACGCGCTTGTCGACAGGATAGCGGAGTTTCTCTCCTGGATACAGGACCGCTCCAACCCGGTCACACGGGGGGAGCGGCCGGGGGAGGTCCGGGCCCACCTCGGGAGCGCACATCTCCCCGACCGTGGGACGCCTGCCGCAGAACTGATACAGGAAGTCTCTCCCCTCCTGTTCGACCATTCCCTGTTTAACGGGCATCCCAGGTTCTGGGGTTACATCACCTCTTCCGCCGCGCCCATCGGGATGCTCGGTGACTTCCTTGCCTCGGCCGTCAATCCGAACGTCGGCGCGTACGACCTTTCACCGATGGCGTCGGAGATCGAGCGCCAGACCGTCCGGTGGATCGCGGAGATGATCGGGTACCCCGCATCCTGCGGGGGATTACTCGTGAGCGGCGGGAACATGGCCAATTTCGTCTGCTTCCTTGCCGCCCGGAAGGCAAAGGTACCCTGGGATGCACGGAAACTCGGCATGGGAAATGCCGGATCGGGGCGCGTGAGGGTCTACTGCTCGAGCGAAACGCACACATGGATCAACAAGGCCGCCGACCTTTTCGGACTGGGACACGATGCGATCGGGTGGATTGCGGCGGACGGGAACCAGCGGATGGATATCCAGGCCCTGAAGGCGCAGATCGTCTCTGACAAGAAGAACGGGATGATCCCGCTCATCGTCGTGGGCGCCGCCGGCACGGTGAGCACGGGCGCTACCGATCCGCTCAGGGAGATCGCTGCAATCTGCAGGGAACACAACCTCTGGTTTCACGTTGACGGGGCGTACGGCGGATTTGCCGCCGCGCTCCCCGAGGCGTCAGATGATCTGAAGGGATTAACGGACGCGGATTCTGTGGCGGTTGACCCGCATAAGTGGCTCTACGCCCCGATCGAAGCGGGATGCGCGCTGGTCCGGGACCCGAAGGCCCTCCTGGACGCATTCAGCTATCACCCCGAATATTACAGGTTCGACGAGCACGCCGACGAAGGGGCGACAAACTTCTACGAACTCGGCATGCAGAACTCGCGCGGGTTCAGGGCACTGAAGGTCTGGCTCGCGCTCAGGCAGGCGGGCAGAGAAGGATACGAGCGGATGATACGCGAGGACTGCGCGATCGCCGCCGAGCTCTTCAGGTCGCTCGGATCACACTCCGAGATCGAGCCCCTGACGTACAACCTGAGTATCGCCACGTTCAGGTACGTTCCTGCCGATCTCCGGGGCGCAGACAAGAGCGGCGAGGAATACCTGAACAAACTGAACACCGCGATACTCGCAAGACTCCAGTCCGGAGGAAAGGCGTATCCTTCCAACGCCGTCATAGAGGGGAAATACGCCGTGAGGGCGTGCATCGTGAATTTCCGGACGACGACAGATGATATACTGGAACTGCCCGCGCTCGTTGCGGCCGAGGGAAAGAAGCTTGATGCGGAGATGAGAGGAAAAAGATAAGACAGCACATCAAACGGATTTCCAACCTGCGGTTATGACTGGCCGGGCCCTTTCTCGGCGAACGGGTTCTGATTGTAACTCTCCGACTGGCCGGGCGGGATCGTAAGGTATTGCCAGTTTGCTCCCTTGAGGTCTCTTGCCCAGAAGAGGATCTGGCCGACGTGGAAGCTTGCGTGTGCCAGAGAACGAAGAAGCGCTTCCATAACTGTAAGAGCACGGCCCCGGATCTTCACAGAATCCTGCAACTTCCCGTCATCAAGCAAGGCAAGCGCACCCAGAAGTGTTTCCCATCCTTCGTTCCACTTCTTGAGTACCTCAGCCCGGTCTACTTTCCGCCGCGTGAACTCCGCTTCGCGATCGCGCCAGGGCTTTTCACCGTCCGAGGTGAGAAAGTCGGTGAAGCGCGACTTGAAATTCCCTGCGATGTGCCAGACGAGCGCTGCCACGGAATTGCTCCCCGCCTGCGACACCTGGCACAACTGCTCGTCCGTCAATTGCCCGATCGCCCCTTCTCCGAGTGCTTTGTACCGCCGATATTCGCTCTCAATCGATGCCACGAGTATTCTCATGATCCATCCTCCCTTCAACGCACATAGTCCGTTCAATATCTGTCAATCTCCCAGCATGGCCGGATGCACGCCTGACTTCGTTGATTCTCGCATTCGAGGAGGGTAACTTGGATCAAGCTAATCCTCGCGATGATATCATATCTCCGGGCAAATGAGCCTTTTCAGTCTGTGCTTCGTCTTATCAGTCGCGATCCCGGGGATGATTTCGCTGAGGGAGATTGTGAGCGGGAAGATCCGGAATTTTACGCTCACATCGGTGCTTGCGACACGAAAGCAATTGCCACACGCCTTCACAAGACTCGTTCTCCTTAAGATGGGGATCTACATTTCGGACATCGTGCTCGGGGCGGCGACTGCATTCATAGTGATATCAGTCATGACAACGAGCCGTGGGGCCGGCGTGGCCATGGGGAAGATAACATTTATCTTCTTCGTGTTCCCGGTGACGATGTTCGCCAGGAAATTCAAATCGATTGTCAGGTTCGAACGGAGCGTGGGCCGGCGAAGGAGGCAGATGAGAGGAGATATTAAAGCCTGACTTGGCCGGCAGGGTTCCGGATCTCAAAGTGATCGTACGTGCGGAGCTCCCCCTCCTCCCTGCGCACCAGTGTGAAGCCGAGTTTCTTCATGAGGTGAATTGACGCATCGTTGCCGACCTGGACTGTCGCCACGATCCGGGCAAGCTGGAGCTCCCCGAACCCGAAGTCGATGAACGCACGTCCGGCTTCAGTGGCAATTCCGCGGCCCCAGTATGTCCGCGCAA
>DATJPH010000349.1:0-5895 GCA_035506475.1 Bacteroidota bacterium
AAGCCCGAACCGGCATTCTCCCCGTTCCCGGCAACAGCCGACGAGGCCGGCGAGCCGACCATGATCCCCTCTCCGAAGCTCGTGACCCACACCTCCCCTGCACGGTACGGGTTATAGAAGACCCGCTCGGGCTGACGGAAGGGATACGCGGCGTCGGGCGAAAACTGGGGCGACGCATTGCCGAGCGCCGACGTGTGCCAGAGACCATTAGTCTCCGTTGTCAGGTACGCTTCCGATGGATTCGCCGGATTGATCGCGCATGTCGTCACCCTGTCGAGCGCGTTGATCCTCTTCCAGGAGGTCCCCCGGTCGGTCGTCCGATAGAGTCCCCCCAGACCGTTCGGGGCTCCGCCCCAGCCGCTGAACACTCCGACGTACCACGTCCGCTCCGCCGGATCGGCAGGATCGACGACAATGTCCTTTGTCCAGTAGCGCATCCCGGGATCGGAGACGTCGGTCCAGGCTCCCGTCCCGGGGTTATACACAAACACCCCCGAGCTCGGCGTAAACCCGGATGCCGTCCTCCTTCCCGAAAACGTCGAGACCAGAGAATGGTCCTTCAGGACGACAAGCGATGCGGGATGTCCTTCGGTACCGGGAGGGGACGGGAGCTTTGTCCAGACGGAGAGCGCCCCGTCCTGCAGATCGTTGGTGACGTAGACGCCGCCGAGCGTGGAGTGGACGACGCTCGCATACATCCTCCCCGCGGCGGCCGTGTCGAGTGCGAGCCAGAACACCGGGTGGCCGAACAGATGGACGTCACTCCACGTGGCACCCTTGTCGGTCGAGCGGAGTATCTTCCCCTGGGGGTCGCTCGCATCGAGCTGGGCATCCTGGAGACGGGTGCTCTGGTACATGTCGTGTATGTTCGACGTGGCCGCGTAGAGCGTCCCGCCGGCGGGGTCCCGTTCAATCCTGTACATCGTGTTGGCGTTGCGCCCGCTGTAGTTGAACGACCAGGTCAGGCCTCCGTCTGTGCTCCGGATCCCCTCGATATCGGTGAAGCAGGCGAAGAGGTCGGACGGACCGGACCAGACAACCTGCCAGCAGCTCGTCACTTCGAGCCCGATGCCGTGGTAGGACTTCCCCTTCGGGGTGACCTGTGACGGAGGGTTCTCGTCAGAAGGTGAGAGATACGCCTGATGCCATGTCGAACCGCCGTCCGTCGACCTGTGCACGAACCCCTCATCCGTAAAGACAATCCTCGCGGAATTTCCCGGGGCAACATCAAGGCCGAACACGGCTTCCCCGTATCCCCACCCCCTGTCCCCGCCGTCCCCGCTCCACCCCGTGGAGATATTCTGGTTGTTCGACGATGCAAACGCATGCGTCCAGAGAGCACCGCCGTTTGTCGTCTTCATGATGTTGGGAACACCCGAGGAATTGCTCCCTCCGAGGTACGCAGTGGCGGTGTCGTTCAGCGACGTGGCGACGTACATCAGATAGTCTGTTCCCTGGGTAATTCCTGTCATGCGGCGCGACCAGGTGGTCCCCCCGTAGTCGAGTAGGTACACCCCCCTCATGAATCCCGCGTAGTCGCTTCCTGAAATACCGACGTAGATATCGCCGGAGTCCGCGGTCAGACAGTAAAACCGCACTGTGTTTCCCGTTCTTGCTCCCGCAAATGAGAATATACGTTCCGCGCCGGGAAACCCCCCCACGGGCGCGACGCCGAACGAAACCCCGCCGTTCGTGGAGACCAGAAGGCCGTCATTGGTCCCGAGATAGACGCTCTCGCCGTCGAAGAAGACGCCTCCGACAACGACGCCGGAACCGGAATTTGTGGCAGCGTGGACCTCCGCAAAGGTCTTCCCCCCGTCGTTTGACGCATGGATCGACCCGTAATACGAAATGATGACACGGTCCGGGTTGTTGTAGTCTGCTCCGATGAAATACGTGGTTTCCGTCGGATCGGGGTTCCCCGGGAGCACGCCCCAGCTTCTCCCGCCGTCCGTGGTCCTCACCGGGAGGGCCTGGTCCCCCGCGTACGAGATACAGTACCGGGTGTTCGGGTCCCGGGTAAACCGGACCCTTGAATCATGCCCCCCCTGGATCTGCCGGAAGTCGGCAACAGTATATGACGATCCGAATTCGGTTGTGTGATAGAGCCCGCTCATGTCACACCCTACGTAAAACTCATCGTTGTTTGCAGGATTGATGCCGGGTGAGTAGAGCGCCCCTCCTCCTCCAACGCCACGTGAGGACCAGCGCAACGTCTGCGCGTGGATGGCGCCGCCGGGGTGGAGCGGGACGCCGACGGCACAGAACAAGGCACCGGTCAGGAACGCGGTCCGCACAATCGTGTTCATTTCCCCCCCCATAGCGCTTTCAAGAATGTACGACACCGGGGCCCAAAATGAAAGATCCCTGCCCGTGGAGAGGCAGGGATCTTCCGGATATCACCTCCGGTCCGCATTCGGGCAGATGCTACTGCACTTTCGTCACACCTTCCAGCTCATCAGCCAGATCATTCGCGTCGTACAGCTTGCGGAGGCACTCGATGATCCCCGCAGGGTGCACGGCAACAGCCCTGTTCGTGGCTTCCGAATACATGAACCGCCCGGGGAGGCTTT
The DNA here is from genome assembly GCA_035506475.1 of Bacteroidota bacterium. Taxonomy (GTDB): domain Bacteria; phylum Bacteroidota; class Ignavibacteria; order UBA10030; family UBA6906; genus Fen-1273. The sequence continues at coordinate 2,574 of DATJPH010000349.1, forward strand.
CGATGTTTCCGTCGAATATCAGCCCCACGAACGCCCCTTCCCTGTCGACAACCGGGGACCCTGAATTCCCGCCGATGATGTCGCACGTACAGACAAAATCCAGCGGTGTGCTGAGCTTCAGTTTCAGGTCTGCCCCGACAAACCGGGGAGGAAGGGCCCAGTTCCCCTTGTTCCCAAACCCGTAGGCCCTGTCATAAAGGCCGTAGAGGGTCGTCATCGGGGGGGCCTGCGTCCCGTTCATCGGATATCCCTTGATCGTGCCGTAGGAGAGCCGGAGCGTGAACGTGGCATCCGGGTTGACGGACTTCCCGTACGCGGCAAAACGTGCCTTGCCGATTGCTTCGCCCGCCGACGCGGTCGGGCCGGCGATATATTTTTCATTCCACTTCCGGGCCTCCGCAAGAAGGGGGGAGAGCTTCCGGGCAAGCTGGATCATCGGGTCGGTCGACGCTGCGAGAGCCCCTTCCCCTCCTTCAAAGAGCTGCTTCCTGATCTGGACATCCGCCATATGCGTGCCGGCGACGAGCTCCTTCGCGGCAACCTCGGGTGTACGGCCGCCCAGGACCTCTTTCAGGAACGGGTCATCGGCGCCGATCGCTTCGACCGCCTCGGCGAGTCCGTCGGCAATCTGGAACTCTTCAAGCTCGGCATACACCGGCGCAGGCGAGAAGAGGCGGAATTTCAGACCGGGGAGATTTGCCTCCTGGAAGGGCGCCTGGCGGTCACCGTTGGGCTTCTTCAGCTCTTCTGCTGACTGGACGATCTGGAGCGCCATCTGGAAGAGCCTTCCCCTGAGCGTCCGGTACGTTCCCTGTTTTGACATGAGCTTCTGACGGTCGAGCACGGTCGAAATCGTGTCCCATGCCCATCCGTACGCTTTTTTCAATTCCGGATCTGCATTGACACGCCCCCGGAGGTCCGCATCTTCCTGGAATTTCTTCGCCATGAGGTTCTTGTCAAGGAGTCCCTGATATTCCCCCTCCGATGCCTTCCGGCCGTTCTCCAAACCGAATATGCTCCCGGCGGCCTGACGCGCCTGCTCCGGCCCGCGGGTCGAGTATCTCCTGAGGAGATCCAGCGAACGGGCGAGGCTCTTCAGCCTGGCCGGATAGGCGACATCGCGCTGGTATTCAGTCTGAGCGTACGTCTGGAGCCGGTTCGTCGATCCCGGGTGCCCCGAGACGAAGACGAGGTCCCCCTCCTGTGCGCCGGCTGTTTTCCACTTGAGGTACTGCGACGTGTTCGCGGGTTTTCCGTCCTCATAGGCGCGGAAGAACGTGATGTCGAGGTCGTGACGCGGGAACGTGAAGTTGTCCGGATCGCCCCCGAAAAAGGCAATCTGCACTTCCGGGGCCATCACGAGGCGGACATCGGTGTATTTCTTGTACATGTAGAGCCAGTATTCGCTCCCGTTGTAGAACGACACGATGTCGGCTTTCAGGCCCGATTTCTCCGCCGCGTCTTTCGCGAGCTTCGCCGTCGCGGCACGCCGTGCATCGAGCGCCTCACGCGGAGACATGGCCCCCGTGACGGCGCCAAGGACGCGGTCGGTGACGTTCTCCATGGAGATGAGGACATTGAGTTCAAGGTCGGGGCATTTCAATTCCTCGGCCGGGGTCCGTGCATAGTATCCCTGGGCGACAAGGTCGCGGTCCTTTGTCGAGAGTTTTTGCAGCTGCCCGCGGCCGACGTGATCGTTCGTCAGGAGGAGCCCGTTCGGGCTCACGAACGACCCCGAGCCGCCGTCTCCCACACGAACGCTGGAGAGCCGCAAGTGATCAAGCCACTGCTGGGTCGGTTCGAATCCGTACAACTCCTTCAGCTGTTTCCGCGGAGGATTGTCGAATGTCCACATCCCCTCCCCTGCGATTGAAGGCATAGCCCACATGACGATGGCGACGACAAGGCAAACGGATGCCAAGGCGCGCCGCGCGTTGGTTTGCATACGTGACTCCTTCGGGATTTTGGTGAAGAACAGCGAAAGGTGCTGAGAGCGAGGAAGTAACATCTGAATGTACTGACAACGCCCCCAAGAAGCAATCCCCGCCCCGGGGGCCGCACGACCGGACCATGTGTGTACCGCGCGGCGCACCTTCAGGAAGATTCCGCTTGACTTTTGATACGGGGCGAATTACTTTGTATTAGAAAGTACTTTGACAGGAAGGTCTTATGGATGACATCGAGAGCGGGCTCAGGGACATCTCCGCCGTGCGCTCCATGATGGAGCGGGCATCAAAGTTCCTCTCGCTGAGCGGCCTCTCCGGTATCAGCGCGGGGGTCGTCGCGCTGGCAGGAGCCTGGGCAGCGTACCGGGCGATCGGGGAGTCGGGCGGACAGCTTCCCTTGCCGGGTGAGGAGGCCGCGGGTGCGGCGCTGCCGCTGGGATTCCTTCTTGCCGATGCGGTCGCCGTCCTGGTGATCGCACTGGGCTGCTCCATCTATTTCTCCGTCCGGATGGCAAGGAAGAAGGGCCTTCCGCTCTGGGGACCGACAACGCTCTACCTGCTGGGGGCCCTCACGATCCCCCTTGCGGCCGGCGGAGCATTCTGCGCCGTCCTCGTCCTTCACGGGCTCTACGGACTTCTCCCCTCCGTGATGCTCCTCTTCTACGGACTTGCCCTTCTCAACGCGGGGAACTTCACGTTCGGTGAAATCCGGTACCTCGGCATCATCGACATTCTCCTGGGTCTGACCGCCGGTTTCCGGCCCTCGCTCGGGCTGGTACTCTGGGCCGGCGGGTTCGGACTCCTGCATATCGTGTACGGCGTGCTCCTTTATACGAAATACGAGAAGTGACACTCTCCATACTACATCTGGGGAATCTCAACAGGGCATTTGAAAGCCGGGTACGCCTCGCGATCATGTCGATCCTCTCCGTGAGGGAGGAGGTGGATTTCAACGAACTCAAGGGGCTGCTCGGCGTGACGGACGGCAACCTGGCAACGCACGTTGCCGTCCTCGAGCGGCGCAAATATATCAGGATCAGGAAGGAATTCGTCGGCAGGAAGACGCGGACGACATACATGGTGACCGACCAGGGGAGAAGAGCCTTCGCCGGTCACCTCGACGCACTCGAGGAGCTCCTCCGATCGCGCAGGAAGTGATTTTTTTTGCCTCATTACTTTTTATCTCAAAGTACTTTGAAAGGAAGAACCCCTATGGACCCGAAACACCGTCACGCATCCCTGCTTGCGGGGATCGCACTCGCCCTGGGCATTTCTGCCGACACGCTCCTGCGCGCCTCTCCCCCGGGAATTACCGCAACGCTCTGGCTGCTCCTGCTCTTCGCGGCTCTCATTGTCCTGGCCAGGGTGCTCGACCA
>DATJPH010000350.1:0-3968 GCA_035506475.1 Bacteroidota bacterium
GAGGAGCTCCAGGTAGCGGTGGCGGACAGAGTCTCCCAGAATCCGCATCTGCCGCCCGGCGTTGTTGAAATAGTATTCGCGCTCGACCTCGTGGCCGGTCCACTCGAGCATCCTGGCCACGGTGTCGCCGAAGACTGCCCCCCGCCCGTGGCCGACCGTGAGCGGCCCCGTGGGATTGGCGCTCACGAACTCGACCTGGACCTTTTTTCCCCTGCCGACGGCGGACCTCCCGAAGGAGTCCCCTGTCCGCACGAGTTCCTCGAGCTGCCGGAGGTAGTATGTCCCGGCAAACGAAAAATTGATGAACCCCGGCCCGGCCACCTCGACCCCCGCCACGAGGGAGGGATCGGTGTCGAGCCGGGCGACGATCTCCGAGGCGACGTCGCGGCTTTTTTTCCCCATCCCCTTGGCGACGATCATCGCGATGTTCGTCGTCAGGTCGCCGTGGCCGGCCTGGCGCGGCTTCTCGAACGACACCGGTGATCCCGGGGCGACCCCCATCGAGGCAAGCGAGGCCCCGATCTTTTCCCTCAGGTACGCTTTCATGCCCTTGCTTTCTTCCTGGCGGGTGCGGACTTTTTGGCCGCCGTCTTCGTCCGCGTCCCCGTCCGCGGTGTTGCGCGCACGGCCGCGGCGCGGACGTCACCGTCTTCGGCGCGGCTGATCTTCGCGTCGCCCCAGAGCTTCTCCAGGTTGTAGAAGCCGCGCGTATTCCTGTGGAATATGTGGACGACGACGTCGACAAAATCGAGCAGCACCCAGTTCGAGCTCCCGGACTCCCGGTGCCACGGGGCGGAGCCTTTGGCAATCATCCCGTCATCCACGGCGTCGGCGATGGCGCGGATCTGCACATCGGAGTCCGCGGAACAGACGACGAAGAAATCGGTCATCGTCGTCAGTCCCCGGAGGTCCATAATCACGACATCGGCGGCCTTCTTCGTCAGCGCCAGCCGGGCGACAGCATGGGCGAGTACCTGTGATTTCAATGCGCGCTTCCCCTATTGTGATGGTTTGAGCGTCGGATAGTCGCGGCCGACGAGCACCGAGACATCCACGTAATAGTCCTGGTTGATCTGCTGTATGATGTTCGCCTTCCTGATGCCGAGGGCGTAGGCGACTTTTTCCGCGTTCTCCCTGTTTCCCGCCCTGTCGATCACGAGCGATTCACGCACGTCGAAATTCCGGTAGTTCCTGTACTCCACGACGTCGAACCCGCGGGCACGCAGGTACGCGGTGACCGAGGTCCCCGCCCCCGGCAGGCCGCAGCCGTTGAGGACGTCGAGCTGGATGGTCCCGGGCGTGGACGAACCCGAGCGCGCGGGATCGACGGGGGGACGGATGAGCGTCCTGCTCGCGAACGACCATCCCAGGACAACAACAAGGAGGGCGAGCGCGCCGATGATGACGTCGAGGACGATGGTACGGGGGTCTTTCCGTGCGGAAACCGTTCGGCCGGATGGCTTCGCTGGGCGCGCCAGGCTCATGGGAAGCGGGTCCAAACAACAAAGCCGGTTCGAGCCCCGTCTGGGGGGCATCCCCGGCTTTCACCACGCTGCGCTACCCTGCCTATGTCAGAGGTATGAGGGGATCTTCTGATCAGAATCCATTCTCCCGGAACATCGGGTAATAGAAGGGCGAATAATAATACGATCCGTACGGGAGCTGACTGTACTGGAGCTGCACCCTGACGTTTTCCCACGGCTGGTAGTTGAGCTCCGCGTTCCTCAGGTAGATACCGCTGAAATTATTCGATCCCTTCGTCCCGAACGACGAGAGGGAATTCGACGGCATGAAACTCATGCTCACGTCGGCCCGGGCGTTCAGGTTGTCGGCGAACCTGTACATCATCGAGTTCGTATACGTCCCCAGCGACATCCCCTGCCCGGCGAACGACTGGTAGGAGAGCTCGAAGCTGTGGTGCATCGAGAATTTGCTCGGATCGAACCAGCCGAAGAAGAGCGTCGAAGGAGGCTGCGTGATGAGCCCGCCCGATTCATCCGATGGATGCGCGGCGTCCGTCTTGAACTGGGCGCGCGCCCCGCCCGTACCCAGCACCAGAAGGGAGACGACAACCGTACACAACAGAGTTTTCATGTTCTCCTCCTCACCGCTGTCAGCATGATAAAGAAAACGACGCTGATTGTCAACTCCCGCCCCCCGCAAGGATCCGCCGTGCGTCCTCCAGCTGAGCGGGAGTGTTGATCCCCCCCACCTCGAGAGGGTCATCTGCAATAACAGCGGAAACCCGGCGTTTGTTCCTCCAGAGATAGCGGACGACGTCGGTCAGATAGTACTCGTGCTGCGCGTTGTCGGTGGTGATGTGCCGGAGCCCCTCGAACAGGCTCCCCGCGTCGAAGACGTAGATACCGGAATTGATCTCCCGTATCGCGCGCTGCTCCTCGCTCGCGTCCTTCTGCTCGACGATCCCGGAGACGGTTCCCCCCGGCTCGCGGATGATCCGCCCGTAACCGGTTGCATCATCGAGGATTGCACTCAGGACCGTCGCCGCCGAGCCCGAGGCGCGGTGGCCGTCGATGAGCGCCCGCGTCGTGCCGTAGGTGAGCATCGGCACGTCGCCGGAGAGCACGAGGACTTCCCCCGCGAAGCTGCGGAGCTCCCGTTCCGCCTGCATCACCGCGTGCCCGGTCCCCAGCTGCGGGCTCTGTTCCACGCACACGACGGAGGGAAACGCCCCGGCAAGGTGGGCGATCACCGCCTCCTTCTGCCACCCGACGACGGCGACGGTGCGCGACGAATCGAGCCGCGTGGCCAGGTCCACGACCCAGTCGATGAGGGGACGTTCGTTGATCGTGTACATCACTTTCGCCACGGAGGGGTTGTTCATCCGCGTCCCCTTCCCCGCGGCCATGACGACGACGGCGAGCTTTGCGTCCATAGACGGGCTAGAGCCTGATGAGTATGTTGTCGATAAGGCGGGTCGAACCGAACCTCGCCGCCAGCGAGATGATGACCGCGCCGCCGGCCTCGAGCGTCGCGGCCGGCTCGAGCGTTTCGGCATCGGCCACGGAGACGTAATCGAGCCGCGCGGAGGATTTCCCGCTGATCTCCGCGGTCACCGCCGCGGCAACGCGCGAGGCGGAACGCTCCCCGGCGCGTATGAGGTCTTCCCCGATCCGGAGGGAGCGGTAGAGGACCGGCGCCTGGCGCCTCTCCTCCGGCGACAGGTAGGCGTTGCGGGAGCTCATGGCAAGCCCGTCCTCCTCGCGCACGGTGGGGACGACGTCGATCTCCACGCCGAGGTTCAGATCCCGGACAAGCCGCCGGATCACGACGACCTGCTGGGCGTCTTTCTGCCCGAAGACCGCCACGTGGGGGCGGGTGATATTCAGGAGCTTCGCAACGACTGTTGCGACCCCGCGGAAATGGCCCGGACGAGCCGCCCCCTCCAGGGGGAGCGAGACTTTCTCGACGGTGACGAACGTCTGGTACCCGTCAGGGTACATCGCCGCCGGGCCCGGGACGAACAGGAGATCCCCCCCGGCCCCGGCCACGACCTGGGTGTCCTTCTCGATATCCCGCGGGTAGCGCGCGAAGTCCTCCCCCTGGCCGAACTGCGCGGGGTTGACGAATATCGACACGACGACGCGCTCCGCGTGCTTCCGCGCCCGGCCGATCAGCGCGACGTGCCCTCCGTGCAGCGCGCCCATCGTGGGGACGAGCGCAATGCGCCTGCCGGCGGCGCGCAGGGCGTCCGCCTCCCTTTGCATAAGCTCCGGTTCAACAATCGTCTGCATGATGTCGGGACGTGAAAGGGGGGATAGTCAGGAGCCGATATAGGTCAGGATCTGCGTGATCGTTGCCTTGAGATCTTTCCTGTGGACGACCATGTCGACAAACCCGTGTTCGAGGAGGAATTCCGCGCGCTGGAAGCCGGGAGGGAGATCCTTCCCGATCGTCTGCTTGATGACGCGGGGCCCGGCAAACCCTATCAGCGCGCCCGGCTCGGC
>DATJPH010000351.1:0-6552 GCA_035506475.1 Bacteroidota bacterium
AAACCCATCTACAGGGACTTCAATCAGAAGTGAGAAAATTGATTATCCTGAAAAACGCCAAGGTCGCTTATGCTCTCGGAGATAACCATTTCCTGCCACCTTACACTCTGTTATACGCCGATTTGAGCAGTCTCACTTCTCTCAGACAAGATGAGAAAAATACAATAAAGGAAGTCAATTTAGCCCAGAATTATCCGAATCCCTTCAACCCGTCGACGACGATCCGGTACGGACTGCCGTGGAGGTCGGTGGTTTCGCTCGTCGTCTTCAACGCGCTCGGCCAGGCGGTGGCAACGCTCGTCGACAGGGAACAGGAATCTGGGTATTACGAGGTGCGGTTCGACGGGACGAATCTCGCCTCAGGGGTCTATTTCTGCAGGCTCAAGGCAGGAGAGTCGATCCGAACGAATAAGGTTCTTCTCCTCAGATAACGGATCGATCATAATTCGTAACCGATTAGCGAGCTGAAAACACAAAGAGAACAACTACCGGAACAGTCCTCCGAGCGGCCATGCGGAATCATGTGGAGTGATCCATAAAGGCAAATATCAAACTAACCTCTCTTTAAGCAACTGCGACTTTGCATTTTCTGCTTGAGGATGCCGTCAAGGGCATATTGGACGCAGTAGAAGCGCCCGCGGCGGAAAAGGGAGAAGGGAGCGGAGACTGTCATCTTTCTGACACTTCCTCTGACAGTCCACCTCGGAGGGAGGCAAATCCAGCGAAATCAAGTGGACAGGGAGGGAATCGAACCCCCGACACAAGGATTTTCAGTCCTTTGCTCTACCAACTGAGCTACCTGTCCCAAAAACAGCACAATATAGCACAAACGGGCAAAAGACGCAACGAAGTTTTACGACTTCCCCCCTTTTTTCAGAACTTCGCGCGCGATGACGAGCTTCTGGATTTCATTCGTCCCTTCGAAGATCCGGTTGATCCTCGAATCGCGGTAGTACCGTTCGACTGGCAGTTCGCGCGAGTAACCCATCCCGCCGTGGATCTGCACCGCAAAGTCCGCCACCTTGTCGAGTGATTCGGAACAGAAGAGCTTGACGATCGCGGCCTGGCGGGATATCGACTTTCCTTCATCGTAGGCTGCAGCCGTCCTGTACACGATCGATTCCATCGCATAGACGAGCGTAGCCATCTCGGCGAGCATGAACTGGATCGCCTCGAACTGGGCGATCGGGACGTCGAACTGCTTCCGCTCTTTCGCGTACTTCGCCGACATCTCCAGGAGCTCTTTTGCCGCACCGAGCGTCGCGGCGCCGAGGCCGAGCCTCCCGGCATCGAGCGTCTTCATCGCGACGAGGAAGCCGCGCCCGTCTTCGCCGATCATATTCTCGTGGGGAACCCTGAGGTTCTCGAAGACGATGGGGGTGGTCACGCTCCCGCGTATCCCCATCTTCTTTTCAGGCGGCCCAGCGGTGAACCCGGGGGTCTTCGTCTCAACGACGAACCCCGTGATGCCCCTTTCGGTCCGCGCGAACGTCGAGACCACGTCGGCGATCGAGCCGTTGGTGATCCACATTTTCTCGCCGTTAATGACCCACTCGTTCCCGTCCCTGACCGCTTTTGTCCGCAGGTTGAACGAATCCGATCCTGCAAGGACCTCCGTGAGCGCGAACGCCCCGATCATCTTCCCTTCCGCCAGCGGGACGAGGTATTTCTTCTTCAGCGCTTCGCTCCCGCCCAGGTAGATGGCGTTGGCGCCGATGGACTGGTGGGCGCCGATGAACGTCGCCGTCGACATGCAGCCGCGGGCAATCTCCTCGGCTGCCAGGCAGTAGCCCATCTCGCCGAATCCCCCGCCCCCGTATTCCTGGGGAAACGCTTCGCCAAGGAGCCCCAGGTCGGCGATCTTCCGGATGAGCTCCGGCGGGATCTTCTCGTTTTCGTCGATCTGGTGGGCGATGGGCTTGATTTCCGTGTTGACAAAATCACGGACCATATCACGGAGCATCTTCTGCTCCTCGGTGATGGCATACTCAGACATTACGTATTCCTCGATTAGGATTGTATGACTGAAGAACAGGGGCGACGGAAGGAGAACAGGAGGAGAAACAGGACAGTACGGATTGCGTCGGGGAGGGCGCTTCCGCGCCCCCCCCTCGCAATGACACTTTCAGTCGGCGGCGCCTTTCTGACCGACGTAGCTGACGATATCTTCGCCGCCGTCGACGCCGATCACGTTTCCGCTCACCCAGCCCGCGTTTTCCTCGGAGAGCAGGACTATCATCTTCGCGATATCCTCGGGGGTTGTGAGACGACCCCCGGGGTTCTTCGCCCTCGCGATCCGGAGCATGTCGGCGCTTCCCGGAATCTTCCGGAGCGCGGGCGTGTCCGTCACACCGGCCATGACGGCGTTTGCGGTAATGCCGTGGGGACCGAGTTCGTTTGCCAGCTGGCGGATGTGGGATTCAAGCGTCGCCTTCGCGGCCGAGACAGCGCCGTAGTACGGGAGCGTGCTGTGTCCGCCGGAGCTCGTCATCGCGAATATCCGCCCCCCGCGCTTCAGAAGGCCCCGCCAGAACAACCCCTGCGTCCAGTAGACGAGGCTGTTGGCCATGACGTCGATCGTCATCTCCATCTGCGCCTGGTTGACAGAATCTTCCGGGTTGCGGGTGATGAAGGGTTTGAGCGTCCCGAAGGCCAGCGAGTGGATGAGCACCCTCACGGTGTTCCCGTGCGAGCCGAACCGTTCCTTGATCTCGTCAAGCGTCTCGGCCCGCTTGATCGCGTCTGCCGCGTTGATATTGTAAAACACAGCTTCCCGTCCGGTGTGCTTGATATCCCGGATGACCTGCTGCACGTTCGGCATCGTCGCCTGGCGGTCAAGATGCACGCCGAAGACATTCATCCCCGCCCTGGCGAGCTCGATCGCCGCCGCGCCCCCGAATCCGCTCGATGCGCCCAGAACGAGCGCCCAATCAGTCGGTTTGAACCGGGGTTCCTGTTTCATTGCATCCCTTTCCGTTGTGGAGATTCGAACGTCATTCGACAGTCACGCTCTTGGCGAGATTCCGGGGCTGGTCCACGTTCGTCCCGCGTGCCACGGCGATGTAGTACGCCAGCAGCTGCAGCGGGATGACGTTGATGATCGGGCCGAAGAACCCGTACGTGCGGGGGACGCGGATGACGTACTCGGCCAGCGCGTCGATTTCGTGGTCGTCTTCGTTGGCAACGGCGATCACGCGCCCCCTCCGGGCCCGGACTTCCTGGATGTTGCTGATGACCTTTTCGTAGATCGCGTCCTTCGGCACCACGACGACGACGGGCATCTCTTCGTCGATGAGCGCAATCGGCCCGTGTTTCATCTCCGCCGCGGGATATCCCTCGGCGTGGATGTAGGAGATCTCCTTGAGCTTCAGCGCGCCTTCGAGCGCAACGGGGAAATTCGCCCCCCGGCCGAGATACAACGCGGTGGGGGTGTCCTTGAATTCCCGGGCGATCGCCTTTATCGTTTCCGTATTCTGCAGGATGGTCCTCACCTTGTCCGGGAGAGATGCTATCTCCTCGGCGAGCACCTTCCCGTCGGCCTCCGACATCCCGCGTGCACGCGCGACCATCAGCGTGATAAGCGCGAGCACGGTCAGCTGGGACGTGAATGCCTTGGTGGACGCCACCCCGATCTCCGGGCCGGCGTGCACATAGACGCCGCCGTGCGATTCGCGGGCGATGGAACTCCCCACGACGTTGACGATCCCGAGGACCGTCGCATGCTTCGCCTTCGCCTCCCTCGCCGCCGCCAGCGTATCGGCAGTCTCGCCGCTCTGGCTGATGAGGAACACAACGTCGTCGCTCCTGATAATCGGGTTCCGGTAGCGGAACTCGGAGGCATATTCGACCTCGGTCGGCATCTTCGCGATCTGCTCGAACAGGTACTTGCCGACCAGCCCGGCATGCCAGGAGGTGCCGCACGCGGTAATCACGAACCTGCGGGCGCAGAGCAGCTTGTCCATCACATGGCGCAACCCGCCGAGGACGACATTTCCCTGATCCACGAGGAGCCGCCCGCGCATCGCGTTGGTAATCGTCTCCGGCTGCTCGTTGATCTCCTTGAGCATGAAGTGATCATATCCGCCCCGCTCGATCTGCGAGAGCTCAAGCGTCACCTCGTGCACCTGCTTCGTCACCGAGACATCGTCGATCGTGACGGTCCTGAACCCGCCGGGGGTCACCACGGCGATCTCACCGTCGTCGAGGTAGACCACGTTCCGCGTGTGGTCGACGATCGCGGAAGCATCCGAGGCGACAAAATTTTCCCCTTCCCCTATCCCCAGGATGAGGGGGCTCCCCTTCCGCGCGGCAATCATCTTGTCCGGCTCGTGGACGGAAAGAACGACGAGGCCATAGGTGCCGTCGACCTCGGCCAGCGCGTGACGGACCGCGGTTGTCAGATCACCGCACTCATCGTACATCGTCCCGATAAGATGAGCGAGAACTTCGGTGTCCGTCCCCCCCGTGAATGTGTGGCCGTCCCTGACGAGCTTTGTTCTTATCGCCGCGTAGTTTTCTATGATCCCGTTATGGATTACCGCGATTTTCTTGGCGGCATCCCAGTGAGGGTGGGCATTGGCGTCATTGGGCTCGCCGTGCGTGGCCCAGCGGGTGTGCCCCATCCCGACGCCGGAAGAGAAAGACCCGTTCATCAACCGGATCGCCTCAGAAAGATCGGAGACTTTGCCGGCCTTTTTCTGGATATGAAACTCGTCCCCTTTGACCAGGGCAATCCCGGCGGAGTCATATCCCCTGTATTCCAGCCGCCTGAGACCCTCCAGCAGGATCGGGACACAGTTCTTCTGTCCGACGTAGCCGACGATGCCGCACATGGTGGATTCCCCCTGTTGAAAAATGATACGGTGAGTAGGATAACGAATTAGCGTAACATAATCAACGAACGGAGATCAGGCCATGCGTCCGATCACTCCCATCATTCTACCAGATTTTTGGCCATCTCGTCGAAATGAGTGAAGAAGTGCCGGCTCTGAAATAGTGCAGTAGGGGCTCAGTTCGATGTTTTCCGCCCGGAGGCCTGCCGCAAGCAACTGGCCCCTGTTTGCACCTTTGAGATCGACATATGGCACCCCTTCAACCATTCTGACGCAGGCGGGAGGGAACTGCGAGGCGACTTCTTCGCCCACCTTATAGCAGCACTGGGAGGCCGACGGACCGATGGAGGCGATGATTGAAGCAGGGATTGTCCCGAATTCGGTCTCCATAGCCTGGACGGCGGCAGTCACGATCCCCGCAGCGGATCCCCGCCAGCCGGCGTGTACGGCCGCGACGGCGTTCCTGAGAGGGTCAAAAAGCAGGATCGGCACGCAGTCGGCAACCGAGACGCAGAGGAAGAGCCCAGGTGTCCCTGTGATCAGCGCGTCAGTTCCGGGGTACTCGCCGGGGCGGTCCACATTCAAAACGGCCGTGCCGTGGACCTGCCCCGGGATTGCCAGGCTTCCGGTGGAGATTCCGAGGGCGCCAAAGAAGATCTCCCGGTTCCGGCGGACGTTCCCGGGGTCATCACCGACCCTGAATGACAGGTTCATCCCCAGGGGAGCAGGGCTCACGCCACCGTTCCTCGTGCTGAATCCGGCGATCACTCCCTCCGGAAAAACGGCCGGCCGTATCACCGTCATTGCACACCTGTCCAATCCTGATCCGCCCGGGGAAGCCAGACGGTGACCGTCGTCCCTTTTCCCGGCTCACTGTCCAGGGTAACCGTTCCGTGAAGATCCTCAACGGTCTTCTTGACGATCGCAAGCCCGAGACCCATCCCGTCCGTCTTCGTCGAGAAGTTCGGCATGAAGAGCTTGTCGATCATCTCAGGAGGGACCCCCTTCCCGAAATCCGTCACCGCGATTGCGATGCCCTCACCCCGGGACGCGCCCCGTATGCGGATCGAACCTGCCCCGTCCATCGCCTGGATACCGTTGCGGATGATGTTGATAAGCGCCCGGCGGAGTTCATCCCGGTCCGCGACGACCTGCGGGAGATTCTCCTGGACCAGTATGTCGAAGCTGACAGAAGCCTCCTGGCCGAAGAGCCGGACTGCTTCCTCGATCACCGGCCCCACGTCAAGCCGGTCCAGGTTCCGGCGCGGCATCCGCGCGAAGTGTGAAAACTCGGAGGCGATCCTGCTGAGCGTATCGATCTGCTCGATGATGGTCTTTGTCACACTGTCGAGTATCTCGCCGAACTGCTCGGCACCGTCAAGATACGTCCGCCGCAGGTGCTGGATCGAGAGGCGCATCGGCGTCAGCGGATTCTTGATCTCATGCGCGACCTGCTTCGCCATCTCCTTCCAGGCAAGTTCCCTCTCGTACCGTATCAGCTCCTCGCGGCTGCGGCGCAGATCGTGGGTCATCTGGTCAAACGCCCGGATCAGTTCGCTGATCTCACCTTCGGCCCCGGCGTGAGGTACATGCACGTCGAGTTCTCCCTTTGCGACCTTCCGTGTGGCCTCGGTCAACCTGTGCAGCGGGGCTGCAATCCGCGCTGCAAACCCGGCGGCAATCGCGACGACGAGCAGGAGGACCGCGGCGTACGTCGCCA
>DATJPH010000352.1:0-5316 GCA_035506475.1 Bacteroidota bacterium
GATCGCCTCAGAACTGCCGCCGTTGACGAGCCGGTATTTCCGGGCCGCCGCGGGGACGATAAACGTCTCGGCGTAATTGAACCGGCGGCGCATCCCCAGTTCGGTCTCAAGCGTGATCCACTCTCCTCCCACGAGGTTCAGGACGTGGCACGATCCGCCGGTCTCGGCTTCGACGCTCGTCGTGAACTCGAACCTGTGGACGTCGTAGAGATGATCGGGATGCGTCGGCAGGTGCACGAGCCGCCAGTCACCCCCCTGGGCCAGGAGCGAAGGGCGGGAGATGAGCTCCCGCGCAACGCGCTCGCCCCGCCTCTCGAACGCGAGGTTCTCGAACGCCCGGGCGATATTCAGGACCCGGGGCGCGCCGTCGAGGTCCATCCTCATCCAGTCGTACATCTTGAACGTGTAGATGTACGGGGTGCTGCTGATCTCCAGGACGAGGTTGTCCTTCCCCGAGCAGTGTATCGTCCCCGCCGGGATCAGGAAGAGGTCGTGCCTGTGCGCCTCCACGGTGTTGACGTGCCGCTCCACGTCCACCGGCGTCCCTTCGCGGGCTCCCCGTTCGAGGGCGTCCCTGAACGCCGCGGGGTCGACGTCCTCCCTGAACCCGAGATAGACGCGCGCTCCCGGCCTGCAGTCGAGTATGTAATACGTCTCGTCCTGCGTGATCGGCTCGCCGAAATTCCTGTGTATGTACTCCGGTCGGGGATGACACTGGAGCGAGAGGTTCCCCCCGTCGAACGTGTCGAGAAAGTCGTAACGGATGGGGAATTCGTAGCCGAACCTGTCGGCGAAATCGCCGAGCACGGGGCGGTGCGAGCGGAACATCAGGAAATCGAACGAAGCTTCGAGCATCGTCCCGCCGCTTTCAAACGCGATCCCGTTCTCCGGGGAGATCAGCTCGAACGACCACGCGTAGTTGGGCGCCGAAGGCTTGACGCCCCGTATGTGCGTCTTGATCCACTGCCCCCCCCACGGGCCGGGTTCAAACCAGGGACGGACGCGTATGTAGTTGCGCGCCATCGCGTCGAGCCCTGCGCGGAAATCGTCCCCGGCGATGAACGCCGGCTCGGCGGGGCGCTGCGTGTCGACGAATATGTCGATCCTCTCCAGGAGCGCGGCCCTCTCCCTGTTGAGGACGGGCCAGTCGACGTAGAACATCCGCCTGTACGCCTCCTTAGCCGGCAGGGGCGCGCGCGAGCCAAGGTTTGCGAAACTCCCCGAGCGTGATCGGAACTGGGCCTCGCACTTCGGGACGTCGGCATACACGATAAGCCCTGTGCGCGAGAAGAGGGACGCACCCATTCCGTATATAATAGAGAGACCCGGTTCTGACCGGGGGGGGAGGTCAAACGCGCGGGAATCGAAGAAATCACGCAGGGAGAGGAGGGAGCGTCTTCCGAAAAGGGGATCGTCGGTGCCTATGGAGGGCTCCACGAGGCGCGAGATCTCCTCTTCGCTCTTGAGCCGCTCTGCGGCGGGGTAAAAACGCGCGCGGGACCCCCGCCGTGTGAGCGCCTCCTCGAGCGAGGAGGCAAACCACTCCCAGAGGACGCCGACCTGTCCGTCGATAACTACCGTCGAATTGCCCGATGCGATGATGCGCCCGGCCAGCGCATCGAACCCGAGTGCGATCAGCCCGGGTGCGAGCGGAAACGCAGGGTAGACGTCGTAGGCGCCGGGCACCTCGGGTTCGTAGCGGGACGGGGCGGGGTCCTGCGTGCTCTGCCGGTATTGCTTCATCACTCACCCGCCCCGGGGCGGTTGTAATCGTCGTCGTACCGCGTGATATCTTCCTGCTGCCAGTCCCCGAATGCCACCTCGAGCACGCGCACAGAGGGGCCTCCGCTTGAAAGCCTGTGCCGGGCGCCGGCGGGGATCCAGATCTCTTCGCCGGCTTCGGGATGGAGGACGTCGTCGTCCACCTGCACGATCGCGCCCGCGTCGAGGACGATCCAGAGCTCCGCGCGCCCCTTGTGCGACTGGAGGCTCAGCCGCTGCCCCGGGTTGACGCTCATCAGGCTGACGGTCACCTCCCGGTTATGGGCAAACTGGCGGAACGACCCCCACGGGCGCGTCACGCGTCCGATGGGGGGGATCTCCTCAGGGATACTTGTCATTGTTCGGCTGTCGAATTCAGTGATGCAATATACGCGGAGCGCGCGATGACCTCCGGACCGCCGTCGCGCCTGACGACCGCGTATGTGAAATTTCCCCCGCGAATCGACTCGTAATCATGTCCTGCGTCGGCGGCGTAGATCCCGAGGTAGACCAGGGGCTCGTTGCCGGTGTTGATCGTCCTGTGGGCGGTGTGCCCGGGGACATGGATGAGGCACTCTCCCGACATCTCCGCCGCGCGGCTCTCGCTCCCGTCCTCCTGCTGCATGAGGAGTATCCCGCGTCCGCGCAGGCCGACGTAGAGCTCGGGCTCCTCCTTCTTTGCATGCAGATGTCCCCGCGTCATGAAGTACTCGTCCCCGACCCGGCCGGGCTTGATCACACCGAGCCCGCAGACCAGGCTCCGGGGCCCCTCCGGCAGTGCAAGCGTGGAAACCGTATAGAGGATCGGATCACCGGTCCGGAGGATCGCGTTGCACATGGCGGTGTCGGCGAAGGCGTCGCGCATCTGGCTGAGCGAACGGCCTGTGACGGGGCACCCGTCGATCGTGCCCGATGCCATATCGATGCGTGAGACGAGGCTGGAGAGGGGGATCATGAGCTGGCTTCCGCTGTCGTTGCCTCCGGTCCCCCGGCGCCCGGTGGGAGCAGGCGGACCTGGTCTTTGAGATGCGCGATCATCTTCTCTGTCCGGCGGACCCCTGCTCCCTCCAGAGCCAGGAGAGCCGCCCCGATGACGGGGGGGAAGGAGGGGGGGACGATCGAAGCGCCGGGGAGGCTCTTCAGAATTTCGGCGTCGATCATTGCGCGGTAGTCCCCCCGCCGGTCCACCAGCCCTCCCGTCATCGTGACCGGGACGCCCGCTCCGAATGCGAGCCTCCGGGCGACCACGGAGACCATCCGGGCGATCTCCCGCGCCCCGTTCGCGAGGATCTCCTGTGCGACGGAATCCCCCTCCCGCGCGATACGGATCACATCCGGCGCAAGCGAGGCGACCTCGGCCACGGGTATCCGGTCGTGGTAGAGGACATGGAGTATATCGTCGATCTCGGTGAATTTGAATCGCGCGCGGACCGGATCCCCCAGGGCCGTGTGCGACCCCCTGCCGTCGGCTTCCATCACCGTTGCAATCATCGCCTGGAGCCCGAGCCAGTAGCCGCTTCCGCGGTCGTCGAGGAGGAATCCCCATCCGGTCCTGTGGCTCCGGCCGTCGGCTCTCCGCCCGTATGTTGAGGATCCGGTGCCGGCGATCAGCACGATCCCCTCGGCACATTCCAACCCGCCGGCGAGCGCTATCCTGATGTCGTGATCGACCTCCACCGCATCCGGCGGCGCCAGTGTCCCCACCATCCGCCGCACGGTCTCCCTGTCAGCGCGGGAAACGACCCCCGCCATGCCGAGGAACATCGCCGTGACAGGCCCGGCCCCGGGGCCGGCGGCTTTCCGCGCGGCGGCGAAGGCCGTGTGCAGGTTCGCGGCGGCGGCGGCCTCCCCCACGTTGTCGTAGTTCGAGGGGCCCGCGCTCCCGAACCCGGCGATCGTCCCGTCGGACCTGACGAGCACGGCGCGCGTGCGCGTCGCCCCTCCGTCGATCCCGGCCGCAAGCGGTGCCTCAGACATACATGTCGTGCGTATCGGCGGCGGAGAGCTCGATCAGGAAATCCGCGATCGCCCGTGTGAGCGCCGTGAAATACGCCCGTCCTTTTTCCGCGGTGGCCTTGCGGGGATCCCCCGCCCCCGTGTCCGAGGAGACCTTCGTCCATGGGCGGGGAGCCCAGGCCCACCCCTCGCGGAACGCGCGTATGCGGGGAACTTTCACGCTCCCCCGTCCTGATTCTTCCAGGGGGAGGACGAGCCCGGGGGCGATGTGCATCATCAGGCTCGTTTCCATTTCGTCGGCGTGGTCGCCGGGTTCGTCGAAGAACCTGGCCCGGTTCACCGCGCGGTACCAGTCGACCGCGCAGAGGAGCGTCCTGTGGGATCCCTGGATCTCGCGGATCATCTGCTTGAAATCGTTTCCGCCGTGGCCGTTGAGTATGACGAACTTCGGGATGCCGTGAACGTCGACCGAGGAAACGACGTCCTTCAGGAGGGCGAGCTGCGTGCTGGGGTTCATGTTGATCGTCAGGGGGAGGTCCATCTGCCCGGTGTTGACGCCGAAGGGGACGGCCGGGAGGACGGCGACCTGCGCTCCCCCCTCAGCGGCAAGCGAGGCCGCGGCCGAGGCGATCACGGAAGTTTCGATGATGTCGGTCCCGTACGGGAGGTGGAGGTTGTGGGGCTCCGTGGCCCCCCAGGGGAGGACCGCCACCTCGACGTGCGCCCCCTTGATGTCCCGGTAGGCCGCGTCTCCGACTATTATCGCCCTGCCGGCCACGCCTGTCAATCATCCCCTGCTTCGAGCCGGGGGATGTCGACCCATGCCCGTTTCTGCCACGATTCCATCCCCTTCTCCGCAAGCTGCACCCCCTTTGCGCCTTCGAGAAGTCCCCAGCGGAAGGGCTCATCCTTGACGACGTGGCGCAGGAAGAGCTCCCACTGGACTTTGAATGCGTTGTCGTATTCGTCCCCGCCGGGGACCGGGGTCCAGTTCTCAAAATAGTTGATCGGGCTCGGTATGTCCGGGTTCCAGACAGCGCGCGGGGTGGCCTCGTACGGCTGGATCACGCAGTCGCGCAGCCCCGCAACGGCCGAACCTTTTGTCCCGTCCACCTGGAGCGTCAGCAGGTCGTCCCGCCGCACCCTGACCGTCCACGACGAGTTGAACTGTGCCACAACGCCGTTGGCAAGAAGCATCGTCGCGTACGCGGCGTCGTCGGCGGTGGCTTCGTACTGGGCCCCCTGTTCGTCCCACCGGTCCGGGATGTGCGTGGCGCCCAGGCAGGAGACGCTCGTGACGTCGCCGAACAGGTTGTCAAGGACGTAGCGCCAGTGGCAGAGCATGTCGAAGATGACCCCGCCCCCGTCTTCTTTCCGGTAGTTCCAGGACGGCCTCTGCGAGGGGACGGGGTTTCCCTCGAACACCCAGTACCCGAACTCTCCGCGCACCGAGAGTATCCGTCCGAAGAACCCGGTGTCGACGAGCATTTTCAGCTTCAGGAGTCCCGGGAGCCAGAGCTTGTCCTGCACCACGCCGTGCTTCACGCCGCGGGCCTTCGCCCGCGCGTACAGGTCGAACGCCTCCGACGTCGTGAGGGC
>DATJPH010000353.1:0-5121 GCA_035506475.1 Bacteroidota bacterium
TCGGAGGCCTCGACAAGGGAGGCGACGCTGAAGGATTCGACGATCCCCAGCGCCCCGAGCATCTCCACGGTGGCCGTCCCCGCGATCGCCGGGAAGACCCCGGCGTGGACGTTGGGGATCACGAACGAGTCGATCACCATCCCCGTCCCCGCGAGCGTCCCCGCGTCCACGCTGGAGCGGACCGAGGCCACGTCGCCGCCGATCATGACGATGTATTTCCCCGAGCAGATGCTCCGGGAGAGGAGGAGTGAGACGTCGGAGACTTTCAGCATCGCGTCGGCGACGAGATAGCCGGCCGCGATGCTCGAGAGCTCCACGAGCCCGATGGCGTTCATCTCATTCATGCTGGCGGGTCCTTTCCCTCTGTTGTTCAATGACGATCTTCTCTCCCTCGAGCCGCACCACGCCGGCGATGCTCGCATGCACATTCACGCCTGAATGTTCCCCGACGACCTGTCCGGGCTCGACCCGCTCCCCGGGGCGCACAAGGAGACGGTTCGGGGCGCCCCCCCCGGCCGGTGCGCCGGCGCCCGGTGCGAGCGTCACACGCTCCGGGCGCAGCGCGGCGTCGGCAAACGGCGCGGGGACGTTGTACGCTTCGATCCCGAGCTTCTTCATCAGCTGGCCCAGCGGCACGTGGCGCCCGTCGTATATCGGGTGGACGGCGACATCCTGCTTCCCCTGCCAGGAGATCCCCCTTGCACGGGACTCGGCCTTCGAGCGGTCGCATGCCTCTTTCGGGTAGAGGTCCTCCGGGCAGGAGTAGAGCGTGCAGAGCCCGCATGAGCAGCAGAGATCGGCGTACTGGTTCCAGATTCCTTCCCCCGTGGCGGTGAAGCTGAGGCTGCGCATCACCTTGTGGGGCTGCACGTCGTACCCGAGAAGGTACCGGGGACAGAGCTCCGTGCAATAGCTGCACTGGTCGCATGCGGATTTCCCCACCCGGTCCATCGCCTCGGGCTTCAGGTCCCTCCGGGCGACGAGCCTGTGCGCGGCCGGGAGCAGTATGAGGCCGGCGGTTGTCTTCGTGACCGGCTGCGCGAAGTCCCTGGTGAGCGAGCCCATCATCACCCCGCCGGCGAACCCCGCGACTGCATCCTCTTTCGGGCCCCCGGCCGCCGCGATACAGTCCTCAAACGGGATGCCGATCGGCACTTCGAGCGTGACCGGATTCCGCACGGCGCCCGCGATGGTGACGTACTTCCGCGTCACAGGAATACCGTCCGCCGCGCACGACATGTTCCGGAGCGTCTCGACATTCGAGACGACGACGCCCACGTTCAGCGGGATACCCCGGGGAGGGATCAGGCGCCGCGTCGCTTCGTAGACGAGTATATACTCGTCCCCCGTGGGGTAGAAATCGCCCAGGAAGAGGAGTTCGACGCCCTCACGTTCGGCTTCCTGCCGAAGCGTGCCGAGCCGTTCGGCGTACTTCTTCTTCACGCCGATCACCCCCCGCTTCGCCCCCGTCGATTCCATCATCAGCCGGACCCCCCGCACAACCGCGGGGGCTTCTCGCGCAAGCAGCTCAAGGTCTTTGTGCAGGAGCGGTTCACACTCCGCCCCGTTGCCGATGACGGTATCGGCCGACGACGATGCCTTGACGTGCGCCGGGAACCCGGCGCCGCCGCACCCGAGGACTCCCGCCTCGCGGACGAGATCGGCAAACCGGTTCGTCATTCCCTCACCTCCCTCACCATCACCGCCCGCGTGTATGCGACGCCGAAGTGCTGGCGTTCGACGTTCCTCTGCGAAACGCTCCCCGGCTTTGTGAGCGTGTACGCGACGTCGCAGCCTCCCTCCACCGCGTGCCCCAGGAGCGTGAGGATGATCGCTTTCTGCACCCCCCGGCGGCGGAACGAGGGGAGCGTGCTCGCGCCGTACAGGGCGGCGACCCCTTCGTGCATCGCCAGGGCCCCGCCCCCTACCGGGCGCCCCTCAAGCCACGCCAGGAGGCAGATGGAGTCGGGCCGGTGGAAGAGGCTCTTCAGGACCAGCATATTCTCTTCGGAGACGATGAGGTTCTCCGCGAAGCCCTGTGCGACGGTCGACGCCCAGAGCGCGTCCTCCGACGGCGTGCACTGCTGGACCCTGAGCGCGCCTTCCCCCGCCGGGCGGAACCCTCCTTCGCGCAGCGGCCTGACGAGCATGTTGCTGAATTCCTTCAGCCGGTACCCGCGCAGGCTGAGCATCTCCAGGATCGACGGGTCGGCCAGGGGGCAGAGATCGATCTGCGTCGGCGACCCGCGGACCTCGAAGAAGGCCTCCAGGCGCTCCATCTCCGGCTCCGTGACCGGCCCCTTCATCCCGAGCCCGACCGCCAGCGTGAGCGGCGAGCCGACACCGGTGAAGACCGCGTATCCCCCGGCGATGGGCTCGGCAAGCGCGCCGGACTCCGGGTGAAGCTGGGCGTGAATCTGCGCCGAGAGGAGGCTCACCCACGCATCGGTTGATTCGAGCCGGCGCGCAAGGAGAAGGTCGGCAATCAGGGAGGACTTCTGGGAGTCGGGCATTACTTTGGCGCGTCGGGTTTTGCCGCGAGCGCCACACTGTACCCCCTGGCGGCCAGGTCGGATCGGTGGGCGTCGATGAATTCCATGACCGTTTCCACGGCGACGGCCTGGACGATGCCGTACTCGATCTCCGTGTGCTTCTGAACGTAGATATCCCCCGTGTACGGGTTGAGGGGATCATAGTCGGGCGTCGTGTCGTCCGCGGGGGGGACGAGCACGTACGTGGAGCGGCCCGAGACGAGCTTCACGATCCCGACGAGCTCGAAATTCGGCACCCCGTCTCTCACCGCAAGGGCGATCCCGCCGCTGAACCCCGGCGTGAAGACCGCGTCGACGAGGAATGAGCCCCGACGGTCCTTGTTCGGGCTGCTCACGATCGCTTTCGTCACCATCTTGTGTCCCGTGGGGTAGCCGAAGAGATAGACGAACGACCCCCATTCGAGCTCGCGGGCGCGGCCGGCGGGATACATGAAGACGCGGGGGACAGGGAAGGGATCGTGCTCGAACGTTTTCCCGAGAAGCGCCACATCCTGTTCCCTGTCCATCGCAAGGATCTCCAGCTCCCCCCCTTCGGGGAAGACGGCGACGTAGTTCGTCTGCTTCTCCTTGAAACTGATCGTGTGGATGAATCCGGTGGAGTGGTGGTCGACTCCGATGTGAAACGACGTGACCGTGTCGGGAAACCCGACAACGTGCGCGCACGTCAGCAGGACGACCCGCCTGTCGGCGCAGGCGACGATCGTCGCCGTGCCGGAGGACTGGCTCGTGGACATCACCGAACGCCTGCCGGGGGAGTCAAGCAGCTCCTTCGTCACTGACGCGGGGAGGACGCGCTCGGCTTCGGTGAACGTGTATGTGCGGTAGTAGGCGATCGCGTTGATCATTTTGACCGATTCGCCGATCGCCTCGAGCTGGGCGGAGCATCCCCTGTACGGGAACTCCGAATCGTATCGTCCGTCGAGGAGTGTCGGGTACACCTCCCTGTAGACGGAGGTACCGCAGGAGAGGGAGAGGAGCGCCGCACAGGGAACGATGGAGAAGGCGAGGCGTGAGAGTTTCATGGCATGTCTCCGGATAGTGCCGCGCTAGCGGCCTGAGAGCAACTCCTCCTCCGTGTATCCCGCCATCAGTTTCAGGGAACGCACCTCGTTCCGCGTGAGGCTCCGGGTGCCGCCCCGGGCGATCCCCTCTTTCGTCACGGGGCCGTAGGCGACCCTGTCAAGCCTGACGACCTCGTAGCCGAGCTTTTCGAACATGCGCCTGACCTGCCGGTTGCGCCCCTCGTGGATCGTGATCCCGATCTCCCTGCCGCGCCCCCGGGGGATCGGCTGCACGTCCGCGGGGGCCGTCCGCCCGTCTTCAAGGTCGATCCCCGCGCGGAGACGGACCATGTCGGCGTGCGCGACCGAGCGGTCGCATGTGACCAGGTAGGACTTCGGGACGTTGAACTTCGGGTGCATCAGGCGGTGCGCGAAATCGCCGTCGTTCGTCAGAAGAAGGACCCCCGTGGTGTTCCGGTCCAGCCTCCCCACCGGGTAGACCCTCTCCGGGGTCCGGATCATGCTCATGACGGTCGTCCTTCCCCGCTCGTCGCTCAGCGTGGTGATGCTGTCCTTCGGTTTGTTGAGGACGAGATAGAGCAATCCCCGTGCCGGGAGAGCCTGCGCGCCGGAGACGAAGACGCTGTCCCGCGACGGGTCGACGCGCGTTGCCAGGTCGGTGACGACCGCGCCGTTGATCACGACCTTCCCCGCCAGGACGAGCTCCTCGGCCTTCCGCCGCGAACTGATCCCGGACATGCTCAGGAACCTGTTGATCCGGATCCGGCCCGGAGGCTGCGGGGGCCCGGCCCTCCGCGCGGGAGCGGTCCGGCGCCTGGGCGCCTGCACGGACGCGCGTTTCGGAACCTGCGCGGATCTCCCCTTTGCAGGTCGCGCGGAACCAGGCCTGGCGGAGCGGGGACCGGTCCGCTCCCACGGCTTCCTCCTCCTGTTCCTCTCCGGCGTCACAGGGCCTCCCCGGGCGATTCCTCGTCTCTGCCCGTCTCCTCGCCCGACTCCGCGCGGCGTTTCGCTTCGAGCTCCTGCAGCATCCGCTTCTCCACTTCGAACTCCGCCTCCGCCATCAGCTCGTCGATCTCCCTGGGCTTGGGGAGCTCGGAGAGATCGTTGACGCCGAAATGCTTCAGGAAGTCCTTTGTCGTCCCGTACAGCAGCGGTCGCCCGGGAGTGGCGGCGCGGCCGACGATGGCCACGAGGCTTCGCTCCAGGAGCGTGTGCAGCACGTAGTCGGCGTTCACGCCGCGGATCGTCTCGATCTCCGGCTTCGTCACGGGCTGTTTGTAGGCGATGACCGCGAGCGTCTCCAGGGCCGAGAGCGAGAGCTTCCGCTTCGACTTCTCCCTGAGCATCTTGCCGAGCCAGCGCGCGAATTCGGGCTTCGTCGCGAACTGGTAGCCGCCCGCCACCTTCACGATCCGCACCGTCCGTCCCGTCCGCTCGTATTCGGCGTTGAGCTGTTCGATCGCCGCCAGGACCTCGTCGGGCGTGATGGGCGATGGCTGCTCCCCATCGTCGAGTATCCCGAATATGTCGACGACCTGTTTCAC
>DATJPH010000354.1:0-9494 GCA_035506475.1 Bacteroidota bacterium
CCTCCTCGTAGTTGAACCTGTATCCGCCGCGGATGCTCAGGAGATCGCCGATCGTGTATTCCCCCCCCATCTGCCAGCGCTCGCCGAAGTCGTTGCTGTTGACCGACTCCACGGAGAGCGTGAACCGCTGATCGGCGCCGAGGTCGACGATGCCGTCGGTTCCGCCGACGATGTCCATCGACGCGCCGATCCTGAAGACGAGCGGGATGTCGTAGCCCTCGGTTCTGTCGCTCACCGCCAGGAACTGGACAGACTTGCCGAAATTCTGCGCGCTCATCCCGAACCTGATCCCCTTGAACCCCGTGTCGTAGTTCGTCCCGACGTCGAAGGCGAACAGGTGCGCCTGGTAGATCCAGAGCTTCTCCTGGAGGTACTTCGCCGTCACGCCGATCGAGAGACGATCACTGAACTCCCGGCAGAACGTGACCCCCGCCATCAGATCGCCCCCCGTGAACGTGTTGCCGGTCCGCGTGTCGCTCGAGGTGCCCGTCACAAGGGCCTCCTGGATGTCGCCGTAGTTGAGCGATACGGCGCTCAGCCCCACGATGCCCACGCCCCCGACGCGCACGCCGAGCCCCCCCGCCACGTGCTTCATCCCGCCGAACCAGGTGTTGTACGAAAAGGCGGCTTCGGTCGATGCCACGCCCGAGAGCCCTGCCGGGTTCCAGAACACCGAGTTCACGTCCCTGACGGACGCGAGGCCCGATTCCCCCAGCGCGGTCTCACGGGCCCCGACGCCGATTTTCACAAACTGAAATGCGGTCCGGCCCGCCTTGTTGAACTGGGCTTCGACGCGGCCTGCGGCGAGGATGCCGAGAACGAGCAACAGGACGACTGCTCTGCGGTTCATTGTCCTCTCCCTTGCTAGCGTATGATCATCAGTTTACCTGTCACGTTCCGGTCAAGCCCGGGGACGTTGGATTTGACGTTGTAGACGTACAGCCCCGGCGCAACAAGCAGGCCGGAGTCGGATTTCTGGTCCCACGCTTCGCTCCCGTAGACATTGCCGCGCGCGTCGGGGGAGTGCTCGATCTTCCGCACAAGGTCGCCCATCACGGTGTAAATGCGGATGGTGCAGATCTCCGGCAGGTTCCGGAACTCGACCCCGTACGGGTCGTTGATGCCGAAGCTCCTGGCCGGGTCGCCGAAGACGTACGGGTTTGGCGCGACGAAGACGTCCATCGTGCTCACCGGCCCCGGTGAAGCGCTCGCCGGAAGCGTCTTGTTCGCGCTCCCGCTCGCCATCTCCGGAAGACCGTTGACGACGGTGCCGTTGGCGGATGTCCAGCTCTTTCCCGGGTTGGCCTTCCTGTAGGCCGAGACGTAGTAGCCGTATTTGAACCCGAACTGGACACCGTTGTCGACGTAGCGGTACTTGCCGAGGCCTGCATCGAAATACTTGCCGAAGTCGCTCCGCGGGATATCGGCAAGGAGCGTCCAGGCCTCTCCGCGGAACGACGGCGCCTGCGTCTCGCTGGCGTACTGGAAGTCCGTCGAGCGGTAGACCCGGTATCCATCGAGATCGGTCGCGCCGCTGTAGAACACGTTCCCCGATCCGTCCTTGATGGACGCGGTCTCGGCGACGCGAGTCCACGTCACGGCGATCGCCGCGGACTGCGTCCCGGAGGATGCGTTCACGGCGTCGACAACGGGCGCGGGAGGAGGCTCGGGGGCGTCGGCGGCCAGCGGCACGCCTCCCACCGTTGCGCCGAGTCCCCACCGCACGGCGTTGCGCGCGTTGACGGCGTTCCGCCTGATTGCGGCGATCGTGCTGTCCGGGTAGTGGTGCTGCGGGTCGCCCGCGATCACCTCGTTCATGTCCATCACCCCCGCGATCTCCGCGACGATGATGCGGACGGAGTCGCCCGGGGCAAGCCTGTAGGGGCCGTAGGAGAGAGTATAGAAGTTCATCCTCATGCCGCTGTTGCCCAGCGCCGCCTGCGTGTCCGCCGTTGTGCAGAAGTCGTAGAAGTCCTGTTTCGGCGTCCCCGTGACGATGCGGAAGCGCTCCAGGTCGAGCGTCTGCCCCTTGAAGAGCCCTCCCTTGTGACAGTCGATGCGGAGGATGTCGGGCTCGTATGTCGCCCGGGGCGACGCCCCCGTCGGGCTGGCATAGAGCGCCGCCCAGCCGAACGCCGCGGGGCTCTCCAGCTCCGGACCGAACTTCTGCTGCCAGAGGTTGTTCGGCTTGATCGCGTACGGGTCGCCCGGAATGGGGGCGGCACCGCCGTTGTAGTTCGTCGAGAAGACGAGCGCCCCCTTGTCGAAGATATGGTAGAAGTCGTGGTAGGCGCCGGGGAGCCATCCGAACGCCCCCGCCTGGACCGCGGTCAGCTCGGCGTGGAAATTAATCTGGCTCTTCGTCGAGACCGAGACCCCGGAGTGAAACACGAAGTGGACGTCGGTGAGCGTCTGGACGAACCGGGGGAGGTTCGCCGCAGGGATCACCTGGCTCGTGTAGTCGCAGACGATGTTCCCGGTGTTCGTGAAGGTATAGTCGTAGATGATGAAATCGTTGTACCCGGGGAAGCTCCAGGCGTACGAGCGCCGGGTCACGGTGATCCCGGAATTCGTGTTCCACCGGGCGGTGATCATTTCCTCGGGGAGCAGCGGGTTGAACAGCGGGTCGTCCGCGTAGTTCTTCGCCATCACCAGCGGCGCGGGGATGGCCTCCGCGCCGTACGTGTTGTCCTGGAGCCCTGAGAGGTACGTCTCCACCGCGGTCTGCGTCGGGGTGTACGTCGGCGGGGCCCCGGGCGTCAGAAGATTCCGCGCCACGACCCAGCACCCGCTCCTGAAGTTGTGGAAGTTCGCGTTGGCGAACGTGTTCACGGCGTTGTTCTCGTTGCCGATCGGGTGGACGAACCCCGCAAACCCGGGGAACATTCCCAGCGGCGCGGGCGTGAGGTAATCCCACGCCCCCAGCGAGCCGATCCACCCGTCGTTTTCCATGTCCTCCCAGAGGCGCGCCCGCGTGGTCTGGAGCTCGGTCTGCGCGCGGAGCGCGGGTGCCAGGGGTCCGGCGGCCGTCACGAGAACGAGCGCGGTCGTCAGGGTCGCTAGCGTCTTTGTCATGGTCGTCTCTCTGCTCGGATAGTCATGTCACAGTTCGATCGTCGCCCCGAAGATCACGGCGCGCGGCAGGTTCACGTATTTCGCGAGATCCAGGATCGGCGTCCCGTGGGCGTCGAAGGAGGGGAGCCACGAGAAGCCGCTGTCGGCGATATGCTGCTTGTCGGCCGACGAGGCCGAGTTGTTGAAGACGTCGATGTTGATCCACTTGTTGTCGAACAGGTTCCGGATCTCCGCGTACACGCCCAGCTTGATTCCGCCGTGCCCGAACGCAAAGTCCTTCCTGACCTTCAGATTCGTGTTCTGGTTGAGCGGCCGGACGGCCTTCTGACCGTTGTCGAGCGCGATATAGTCCGAGAGAAGCTGGTCGTTGGGAAGCACAGCCTGGTAATCCACTGAAACGCTCAGACCCGAGAGGGCGCCCGCCAGGAAGTCCCACGAGGCCGGCGTTTCGTAATACAGTCCCGCCTTCAGGCGAGGGTTATTGTGGACGATGTAATCGCCGCTGGCCGGGTACAACGGGCCGGTGGGGGTGATCGCCTGGGGGTAGCCGCTCCGCCCGTTGATGCCGACCTGCGTCGTGAAGTTGAGGTAGCCCCAGGTCGTTCCCCACGAGTGGCTCACCGGCTGCTTGCGGAGCGAGACTTCGAACCCCCGGACGTCCGCGTAATCCGCATTGGCGTTGGTCCGGTACGTCTCGCGCGGCGGATCGACGACCGCGATCGCCTGGATCAGGTTGCGTATATCCTTGTAATAGGCGGTGACGCCCAGGACGAACTCGTCGAAGAAGTTCCGCTCGATGCCGAGCTCGTAGGCAATCGTGTGCTCGGGCTTCACGTCCCTGTTCCCCAGGACCCAGGGGTCACCGCTGCCGATAACGCGGAACGTGGTGAGCGTCCCGACGGCCTGTTCGTCGTTGTTCCCCTCCCCGTAGTCGCCGAAGGGGGGACGCTGAAAGAAGTGGCCGTACGAAAAATGGAGGACGGTATACTCGTCGATCGGGTGCGAGATCCCCAGGCGGGGGCTGAGCTGCGAGAAGAGCTGCGACTTCCCGGCCGGCGAACCCAGGGGGTCAAAAAAGCTCGTGTAGACGACGTCGTTGTCGTTGTAGAAATCATAGCGGAGGCCGAGGTTCATGATGAAGCCGGTGAACTCGAGCTTCCCCTCCGCGTACGCCGCACCCTGATAGGGATTGTAGATGCCGTCGTCAACGCGGGGGGGGAGCTTGGACTCGTTGTAATGATCCAGGTTGTAGTACGTGAACTCGGCGCCGGATTTGAGCTGCAGGTAGCGGCTCATCTGGCTGGAGTAGTAGCCGCTGGCGGTCCACGTCGTGTTCCTGTCCTCGTGGCGGTCGTAGTACCCGGCTGTATGATAGCCGATGTTGTCCTGGTTCCCACCGGGTACGCCGGCCCTCAGGAGATCGGTCGTCGCCTGCGTCGCATCCCATCCGATCGGATCCCCCGGGAATATCCCCTTGACGCGCTTGGCGTAACTGTGGGAGGCCGTCACCTCGAACATCGTCGCGTCGCTCACGAAGTGCGTGAGCCGGGCGGTCACGCCGTTTGTGAGCTCCGGCGAGGTCCCCTCGATGTCGTAGTACGCGTAGCGGGAGTTGATCCCGTAGTTCTCCGCCCAGAAGACGTCCGGCGTTCCGCCGATCCCCCATGCGGTCTTCGCGCTCCCGGAGAAGGCGGAGAGGAGGACCTTCGTCTTCGGATCGAGCTGGTAGGCGAACTTCCCGGTGAAATCCCAGAATTCCCCCCGGTCGTAAAACGCGTTCCCCATGAGCGCCGGCTCGGAGTGGTATTTGCCCGTCACGAAAAACGTGAGGTTGTCGAAGGCGGGAACGGGACCGCCCAGGCTCGCCTCGAGCTGGACGTCGGGGAGCTTGTCGTAGGCCGTCAGGGGCTTGTGCGTCGCCAGGTAGTTGTTGTACGCCGATTCGGGGGTCATGGAGCAGCGGGGGTCGCTCCCCGGAACGCCGTTCTGGTCCACCCACTGGTCCGGGTTGTCGATCCACCACTGCAGGTGCCGCGCGTGCGTGTTCTCCCAGTAGAGCGGCGTGTTCGGGTCATAGAGGGACGGTCCCCAGTGCTTCACCCCGGGCGGCTGGTACCGCGCCTCCAGGTAGCCGTGATACTGCGCCGACCCCTCCTTCGTAATGACGTTGAAGATCCCGGACCGGGCCTCGCCGTACTCCGCGTTGTAGGAGCCGGTGATCACCTCGAGCTCCTGGATCGAGCTCAGGTTGATGTTTGTGTAGGGGTCCTGGTTGAGAGGGTTCCATGCGCGTGTACCGTCGATGAGGAACGAGACTTCGTTCAGCGTTCCACCGCGCACCTTCATCACGCCGTTCTCCACGTTCACGCTCGGGAGCGTGGCAACGATGTCCGCGACGGCAGTCGCCGGGCGGCTCGTGATCTCCGTGGACTCGATGTAGACGCGGCTCGACGTGTTGTCCTTTTCCACAAGCGGCCGCTGGGCCGTGACGACGACCTCCTGCCCGACGTCCAGCACGGTCTGCTCCATCTGGAAATCCTGCTGCGTCGTGGCGTCGGTCCGCACCCGCACACCGTTGATGAGCACCTCGGTGTACCCGACCTGGCTCGCCTTCAGCGTGTAGGTTCCGGGAGCGACGTTGATGATGAAGAAATCCCCCTGGACGTCGGACGTCGCACCCTGCTTCGTCCCGACGATCATGATGTTGACCCCCAGGAGCCGTTCCTTCGTCCGCGCGTCGGTTACCCTGCCGGCGATTTTCCCGGTCTCTCCACCCGGCGACGGGGAAGCGGCGAACACAAGCGCGAGAGCGCAGAGGGACACTGCGGAAAGCCTCATAGCAACCTCCATTGACTGAGTACGGCCTTTGGGACAGGCGGCATCAGAAGACGATGACGCCTTTGACGAATCCCTCGCGCTTGGACGTCGCCGCGTCAAAGGCGGCGCCGATCTCCGCAAGCGCGAACCTGTGCGTGACCAGCGGCGTCATGTCGAGCTTCCCCGACTCCAGCAGCGCGAGTCCCGTCTTCATGCCTTCCACGTACCTCTGCGCGCTGCGCACATGCCCGTTGACCACGTCGAACGCCATCCAGTTCCAGAACCCCCAGGGGACGGCCCGCGGCTCCCCCTGGTGAAACCCGAAGACCTCGAGTTTCCCCTCCATGCGCGTGACGGCGGCGGCCATGTCCAGCGTCTGCTGGATCCCCGCCGCCTCCACGCCGATGTCCACACCGCGCCCGGAGGTCAGCTCCTTTACTTCCGCGGCGACATCTGTCGTCCGCGGATCGAGAGCGTGCGACGCTCCGAACCTGAGGGCGAGGGCGCGTATGCTCTCACGGGTGTCGACGGCGATCACCCTGCCCGCCCCCCGCGCCAGGAACACCTGCAGCATGATGAGTCCCATGAAGCCGCATCCGATGATGCAGACGGTGTCGTTCAACTGCGGGTCGGCCTTGAGGACGCCGTTGGTGGCGCAGGCGATCGGTTCCCCCAGCGCGTGCTCAAACGACGTGCCGTCGGCGATCTTCGCCGCGTAGGCCGCTTTCGTGGAGAAATATTCCGCGTACGCTTTTCCTTCGGACCATACCGAGACGCGGTCGCCGGGGGCAAACCCGCCGACCGCCGCACCCACCTGTTCCACGGTCCCGGCCGGCTCATGGCCGATGAAGCGGGGATAGTCGATCCCCTTCGCCTTCCCGGTCCAGAAATCGACCTCGGAGGTGCAGATGCCGCATGCCGCCGTCCGGACGAGAAGCTCATCGGGTGCGATCTGCGGGATCTCACGGTCTTCGATCGTGAATCTCCCCGGGGCCTGAAGAATTGCCGCTTTCATTGTCCGCTGAGCCATTGTTTCTCTGTCGTTGAAGGGAAAACGTCGGGCGCGATGCCCGGAGGCGCCGCGCCCGACGTCACGTTACTTGAGCAACATCATCTTCCGCGTGCCGATCATCGTGTCGTTCGCCTTCATTCTCACGAAATAGATTCCCGTGGAGAAATTGGAGGCGTTCCACGTCACGGAGTGTTTCCCGGCCGCCTGGGCGCCGTCGAAGAGCGTCGCAAGCTTCTGGCCCAGGAGGTTGTACACAACGAGGCTGACGCGGGCCGCCTTCGGGATCTCGTACGACACGACGGTCGCCGGGTTGAACGGATTGGGATAGTTCTGATTCAGGACGAACGTCGCAGGGACGCCCGCGCCCGAGCCCGCGGCGATGGCGTTGGTCCCGCCCGTCGACGTGAACGTCAGGAGGGGCCAGTAGTCTGAATTCGCCAGATTGTAGAAGCCCGGATCCGCACCGTACGAGGGGATGATGACGTCGTGCGGCTGCGCGAACGGCGAATCAGGGACGCACGGCTGCCAGCAGTAGTAGGCATAGGCATCGTTGTATTCGAGCGCGGTCTTGCGCGATCCCGTGCTCCCGCCGATGTTGAACCCGATACGGCCGCCGAGATTGACCATCGGGTTGTAGATGGCCATCTCCAGGTTCCAGAGGCCGGTCGTGGTGTCGATCTTTGCCGCCCAGCGAGCAATATCGGATGCGTGGAACACACGGACCGTATCGCCGGGGAACCGCTGATACTCGGTCGGGATCTTCGTGGAATCGCCGCCGCCGAGCGTCACGTCGGAGCCGAAGATCCAGAAGTGGTACGGGCCGTCCGGCGCCGCGTAGGAGTTGCCGTCGTACCATCCTTCCATGCCGACGCCCATCCGGTTGGAGAGACTGATGAAGAGCTGGTCGCCCTTCCATTTGCCGCCCCAGTAGAGGCCGGTCGAGTCGTTGACAAATATGCTGCAGTGATAGAAGACGTAGAGCGTATCCTTCGCCCAGAGCATCCGCCCGTAGAGCTGGTTATATTCGGGCTCCGTGAGTCCCGAGCGGTAGTACGGATAGGTGAACATCTGGAACCCGGTATTTGTCACGAGATCGGCATGCGCCGCCGTCGACCAGGCGGTCTCGTTCATGTTGCCGTCGATCGTGATCGCGGTCGGATCGACCTGGGGAACGTTGACCTGCACCCTCGGGTAGTCGCCGGCACCCGGTTTCAGGTGAAGGATCGCCCAGTAGTCGGAATTCGCCAGGTTGTAGAAGCCCGGGTCCGAACCGTACGAGGGGACGACGACGCCGTGCGGCTGCGCGAACGGCGAATCCGGGACGCAGGGCTGCCAGCAGTAGTAGGCGTACGCGTCGTTGTAGTCCTGCGCCGTCTTGCGCGATCCCGTGCTCCCGCCGATGTTGAACCCGATGCGCGCGTCGGCCGCCGCATTGGGCATGTAGATCGCCATCTCGACGTTCCACAACCCGGTGGCCGTGTCGATCACCGTGGCCCAGTGCGCGATATCGGATGCGTTGAACACCCTCGCCGTATCCGTCGGGAAACGCCTGTACTCGGTCGGGATATTCGTCGTGTCGCCGTTGTTGAGCGTCACCTTGTTCCCCAGGATCAGGAAGTGATACGGGCCGTTCGGGGCGGCGTAGACGTTCCCGTCGTACCACCCTTCCATGTCGACGCCGAAGCGATCGGAGAGGCTTATGAAGAGCTGATCGCCCTTCCATTTCCCGTCCCAGTAGAGGCCGGTCGAGTCGTTCACGAAGATACTGCAATGGTAGAACACGTAGAGCGTGTCCGCCGACCAGAGCATCCGTGCGTAGAGCTGGTTGTATTCCGGCTCCGTCAGGCCCGCCCTGTAGTAGGGGTACGTGAACATCTGGAACCCGGTGTTTGTCACCAGGTCGGCGTGCGCCGCCGTCGCCCACGCCCCTTCGTCCATCTTCCCGTCGACGGTGATCGTTCCCGGGTCGACTCTGGGAACATCGACAACCACCCTCTGGTACGACTGGGCGAGGACCGTCGTCACCGAGACGATCAGGCACATGGCCGCATACAGAAGAAGCTTCCTCATCGGGACCTCCAAGCTATTGATGAATGGATCAGTGAACTGCAACGATACCAATGACCGCTGTTACCACACGTAAAACGTCGCAAACCCGTAGTTCGGCGTAGACCTGAGCCTTGTCGTCTGGTCCCAGTACTTGTTGGCGAACCAGAGGTAGTACTGCTGGTTCCTTCTCAACCCCTCCGCGGGATAGGTGACAAAGACGGCGGTCCCGGCGAAGGACTGCCCCAGCCTGAACGGAGACCGGATGACATCGTTCTTCCAGTAAATGGTGGTATCGGGACGGACGTCGGCGGAGATGACCTCCCAGAGGCGGGAGTTCACGTTGTACTGGTCGCCGGAGCAGATCCCCACGGCAGAGACCGCGGAATCGAGCACGCCCGGCGAGATCGTGAACGTGACAAGCGGGTTGTTGCTGGAGTCCGACTGGGTCACCCTGATGTCGCCGGCAATCCTGCCGTAGACGAAGACATCCCGGATATTGATGTAGACGTCGAGCCGGCTCGTCACCGACGCGAAATCGAGC
>DATJPH010000355.1:0-3266 GCA_035506475.1 Bacteroidota bacterium
CGGGCGAAAGCCCGGAGGAGGTCGGGCGTCACTGAGGCCGGCTCCCCCTCGCGCCCGGTGGCAAGCCGCGCCGCTTCCTTTGCGTTCAGCTTTGTAATCATCCCGGTGAACGATCTGCTCATCGTGCGCGCGTCGACGATGAAGACCGTCGCGAGGTGCTCCCGGGCGCTCTCGTTGAGCATCCGGATCATCCCGGCGGAATGGACCCCTTCGGCGAGCTGCTGATTGACGACAAGGCAATCGAGCTCCGGGAGCGCCCCGCCGATCCGCTCGGAAAGCGGGCCTTCCGAGCGCATGAGGTTCCACCTGCCGAAATCGATCCGTTCTTCCTCGGTCTCACCCGTGTACGGTTTGGCGTACACGGGGGTTTCCCAGGAAGAGTCCTGCACGACGAGCCCGCTGGTATCGATCCCCCGTGCCTCGAGGAGCCGGACAAGCTCCCTGCCGAAGAGGTCGGGCCCGATCACGCTGAATGCGCGGACTCTTCCCGTCCCCAGCGCGGCGAGGTTCGCGGCGACGTTCCCCCCTCCGCCGGGGGCATAGCGCTGCGACCTGACGCCGTATGTCGGCTTCCCCGTCTCGAGCGAGATCTCCCGCTCCCCCGTATCGAGCTGCCAGTACGCGTCGATGCAGAAATCGCCGACGACGCCTATCCTCGCCCTGCCGATCCGGTCAAGTATCTCTTCGAGCCGGGCTGCTGTCAAGGGGATCCTCTATTTGAAATACGGCTCCAGGTACACCCGCTGGGCGGGTGTCCATGTATGGGTACGGTAGTAGGAGCGGAGCGGGGCGGCAAACGGCTCCTGCTTCATGAAGTACGAGGCGAAGGCCTCGGCCGGAGCGCGGAGCCTCCCGTTCGGGTTCGTCATGGCACTAAAAAGCGCCGGGTAGAGCCTTGTGTCGCAGACGCCGAGCCTCCTGAGCGCTTCGAGCGCGTTCACGCGAGTCATGAACTCGTACGAAACCCCGGCGTACTTCAGGAGCCGGGAGACCGACGATGTGTCGCCGTTTCGTCCCTTGATCTCGCACGCCAGCACGCTCACGTTGTGCCCGGTTCCCCGGACCCCTTCGGTCGCCGAGGCATAGCGGCCGCTCTCTTCGGGGAACCTCCGTGCAAGAAGCTCAAGCGCCATGGCGATGTTTGTGTACGACGAATCCCGGAGCATCTCCTCGGCATCGCCCCGGAGCGCCCCCAGCAGGGGGCCGGAAGCGGCCTCGAGCGCCGCGCGGCGCACCGTCGCGGATGTGTCTTTCAGCCCCCGCCTGATCAGGCCGACGCTTTGCGAATCTCCCGCACACTGCGCGAGGATCTCCTCCCGGATCGCGTGGAAGGTCTCCCTGTCGTACACCCGCCGGAGGAGATCCCTCTTTGCGGCGTCATCGATTGTCCGCATCGCGCGCACGGCGTCGTACCTGTCGATCATGGCGGGGGCGCCGAGCGCCTGGGATTTCAGCATCGGAAACGGTTTTTCGAAGTCGACCGACTTGAG
This sequence comes from Bacteroidota bacterium, assembly GCA_035506475.1. GTDB lineage: Bacteria > Bacteroidota > Ignavibacteria > UBA10030 > UBA6906 > Fen-1273. The sequence continues at coordinate 1,491 of DATJPH010000355.1, forward strand.
TATCCAGCCCCCGGGATCGAAGAGCGCGAACGCGACAGGCTTTGCGCCGGGGTTGGGGATCGTGACCGTGGACGACGTGTCGGCGATGACCTCCGAAACGCTCTCCTTCGTCCCGTCCTCGTAGTGGACTTCGAACGCGATCGGCATCCGGAAGAGACCGGCCATGTCGTCCAGCTTCTGAGTCTGCGTGACGGTGAATACAGAGCGGCGCCGGCGTTCTCCGGGAGCGGCGACGTCCTCGAACCTGACCCTGTAGGCGGGCTCGCCGCCGCCGTATATCCACTCGTTGAAGAACCAGTCGGGGGTCTCCCCCAGGGCGTCCTGGAACGCCTGGTAGAGGTCGTTGGTCTCGACGTTGGCGTACGCGTGCGAAAGGAGGTAGCTCTTGATGACGCGGCGGAACTCTTCATGCCCGAACGTCTTCATCATCATGTCGAGCACCGCCGATCCCTTCTGGTAGACCCGGGCCCCCCCGGCGGCGGCGTGGACGATCGGGAGACGGTTCAGCTTCGACGCCTCGAGCGCCGCGTCCTGCTCCTCCCGGCGGGCCCACTGGTACCACTCCTCGCCGAAGACCGATTTCTGGAACAGCTTTGCATAGAACGTCGCAAAGCTCTCGTGGAGCCACGCGTACTTCCCGGCCCGCCCGGTGACGAAATCGCCGAACCACTGGTGGGCGCACTCGTGCGCGTTCACGGCGATGTAGTTCCGGTCGAGGAACGCGCGGGTGTCGACAAAGAGGAAATCGCCGAAGACGGTGGCCGTCGTGTTCTCCATCCCCCCGTAGAGGAAGTCCCGGACAGGGACCTGCGAATAGGACTCCCATGGATAGGGGACGCCGGTCTCCGCGGCGAGAAAATCGACGATCGCGGTCGCATAGACGTATGTCGGCCCGACCCTCTCCGGGAATTCCGGATAATACCAGAGGTTGACGGGTGTCCCCGATTTTGCGTGCAGCGTCTTCACGCCGTATTTGCCGATCGCCAGCATGACGAGATACGTCGCGTGGGGATGCGTCATCCGGTAATGCCACGTCCTCGTCCCGTCGCCGTTCTCCCGGACACCCAGCTTCGTCCCGTTGGACAGGACGCTGTACGCGCTGTCGAACGTGATGATGGTCTCCGTCGTCATTTTGTCGTTCTGCTGGTCGTAGCAGGGGATCCAGTGCCTGTTGTCGATCCCCTGCCCCTGCGTCCAGATCTGCTTCCGGGCGAGCCCCCGGGGGTCGTCCCAGCCGACGAAGTAGAGCCCCCGCTCGGGCGTCGCCTCGTACCGGAACGTGATGCTGTCCTTCGCACCCCAGGTCAGCGCGGGGGCCGGGTAGACGGTCACCCCTTCGGGAGACGTCCTGAACGCGACCTTCCGCCCGTTGAGCGACGCCTCGCGTATGATGATCCCCGGGCCGTTGAAGAATATCGAATCGACCCGGCTCCGGAGCGGCGTGAACGTGTGCGTGACACGCCCGATGACGAGCTTCCGCGATGTGTCGAACCGGAGCTCCACGCGCATGTGTTTCATGTCGACCGGGTGTTCCGCCGGCTCCGTCCCCGGCTGGACGTAGACGCGCGCCGTCGGGTACTCTGTCTCCTGCGCGTCTGTACGGCCCGCCATGGCGGCGATCGACATCGCGATCGCCACCGTCTGTATGAACGTCCTCAATCTTCCCCCTCCGGATTCAGTACCTGAGTATCTTCCCTTTGTCCACGGCGGGGAGCCCTTCCCTCATCCATGCAGGCGCCGGTTTCCCCATGAGATAGTGGTCAAAGAACTCCAGCA
>DATJPH010000356.1:0-2976 GCA_035506475.1 Bacteroidota bacterium
TGTTCATCACCGATTCCAGGCATTTCCCGGACGATTACGGCGCCACCTGCCGGAAGCTCCCTCTCCGGGAGGCCGCGATCGCCGCGCACCGCGAGTTGCATGCCGGTGAATACCCGGAGCCCGGCGTCGTGGAGGAGATCACACGCGAGCTGTTCACCCGCTGGCGCTCGCCCCTTTTTGTGACGCGGCCCGACCAGGGATGCGCCGTCTTCGACAAGGGGGGCTACCACGAAGTCCCCGGTCTCCTGTTCCTGTCACAGGTGGATACCGTCGGCTCCGGTGACAGCATGCTTGCCGGGATCGCCGGGGCGCTTGCCGCCGGGGCTCCCCCCCGGACGGCCGCGGAGCTCGGGAGCATCGTTTCCGGCGTCACGGCGCGGAAGCTGATGCAGACGGGAACCGCCTCACCCGAGGAGATACTCCTTCTCGGGCCTGACGCCGACAGGGTCTACCGGCCGGAACTCGCCCGGCAGATCAGGAAGGCCGTCTACAGGGGAGACACCGAGATCGAGGTCGCCGGCGAGCTCCCCCCCGCCGGGAAGAGATTCACGCACGTCATATTCGATCACGACGGGACGATCTCGACACTCCGTCAGGGGTGGGAGGAGATCATGGAGCCGATGATGGTCCGGTGCATACTGGGGAACCGGGAAGCCGACGAGACGCTCTACGATCACGTCACGGCCGCCGTGCGGGACTACATCGACAGGACGACAGGCGTACAGACGCTCGTGCAGATGCAGGGGCTCGTGCAGCTTGTGAGGCGGTTCAGGTGCGTCGAAGAAGAGGAGATACTCGACGCGGCGGGCTACAAGGCGATGTACAACGCGGAGCTCCTTGCGATGGTGGGCCGGAGGATCGAGCGGATCCGCAGGGGAGAGCTTGATGCCGCCGATTTCACGATCCACAGGTCCCGGGAGTTCCTCCGCGCACTCCACGAACGGGGAGCGACGCTCTACCTTGCAAGCGGGACGGATCAGGCCGACCTTGAACGGGAATCCGCGATACTCGGGTACAGCGGGCTATTCGGCGGCAGGATATACGGCGCGGTGGGGGACGTCACAAGGGAGGCAAAACGGATCGTGCTGGAGAGGATACTGGGAGATATCGGGACGAAAAGCACGGTCGGGATACTCGCGTTCGGCGACGGTCCCGTGGAAATCCGGGAGACGCACAAGCGGGGAGGATATACGGTCGGCGTCGCGAGCGACGAAATCCGACGCTACGGACTCAACCCCTCAAAACGGAGGAGGCTCATCGAGGCGGGGGCCGACCTCGTGATCCCCGATTTCAGCCAGATGGACTCACTCCTGGCGCTCCTGGTCTCCTCCTCCTGAGCCCCGCCCGGCTCACTCCGGGATAATGCAGCTCACGCGGAGGGGCGAGTCGATCAGCCGTGCGCGGCGATCGAGCATGGCATTCCACTCTTCGCGTGTCGCCACGTCCCCGCTCCTTGTCCACCCCGCGCCGGCGTAGTAGGTGAACGGCTCTCCGGTCACGGCCTCGGCGATCACCAGGTAGTGCACCGAATCCTGCGCAAACTGGAGGAGCCCGCTCCTCCCGATCACGACACCGGTCCCCAGAGACCCGTTGACCGGGTCCCTGTTCGTCGGGCCCCAGAGCCCGATCCAGCCCCTGTACGCGTCCGACGATATCGTCGTAGCGGCGCGCTTCACCAGCCCGCACGCGACGAGGACATTCTCCCCGGCCCTCCGGCCTTCGTATGTGACCTGGATCCTGTTCAGATTCTGCCCCGCGTCGAGCGCGACGGTCATCCTCGCCTTCAACGCCTCCCCCCGTATCGTGACGGGCCCGTAGAGCAGCTCGAACTCCGTCCGGATCGGACCGTTTGCGAGCGTCTTCCATGAGGAAAACACGCCGGGCTGATGCACCTTCCCCCCGTCCCAGAGCGCGCACCCACCCGCCCCGAGAGAACGGCCGACGTCGAAGAAGTCGGCCCCTTCACCCCTGTCCGCGTGGTACGGATCATGCCCCGCCGGCGCGCTCTCCGCCTCCCTGTACCACTTCGCGACCACGAGCGAGCGGGTCCGTTTTGTCCAGACGTCTATCCCGTTGTTCACCTCGGCGGCGAGCGCCGGCCCGTACATCCGGAACGCGATCCTGTCGTTTTCCCACGCGTAATCCTCCCTGGGGAGGACGAACATCCCCGCGACGCGGGGTTCGGGCGAGGGCCCGGAGCTCTTCTCCCTTGTGACGGTGAACTCCTTCTTCTCCCCCGGAGAAAAATCCGACTGGAAAAGGAGGTACCCGGCGATGACCTGCGAGACGACCGGGGCGGACGGGCCCTGGCTTCGGACGACAAGCGTGCTCCCGGGCTCCCCCCGGAGTGCCGAGAGATCGCGAAGAGGGACCTGGATCGATTCCGACTCCCTGGCGAGCGGGGCAGTGTTCAGAACGGTGACGAGCGCCCTTTGCGGCTGAGCGGCCGAGGACGCGGCGATGAGAACGGATGCGACTGCGGCGGAGAAATAACGTCTCATGATCAGGTATCCCGTCAATGTCCCTAACGTTGTATGCGGGCCGAACCGCCGAGCGCGACCGCACGTACCTGTTCGACAGTCGCCATCGTTGTGTCCCCCGGGAACGTCGTCAGGAGCGCGCCGTGCGCCCAGCCGAGCTTGACGGCTTCCTCGGGGGTCTCCCCGGAGAGGAGCCCGTAGAAGAAACCGCTGGCAAAACCGTCTCCCCCCCCCACGCGGTCGAGCACGTCAAGATCGCAGACCGGGGCCCTGCACGCTTTCCCCCCCACCCAGGCGACGGCGCTCCAGCGGTGGCGGCTCGTTGAAAGGACTTCCCGGAGCGTCGTGGCCACGACCTTGATGTTCGGATATTGCGCCACAAGGGAGGTTATCATGCCGAGGAACACATCGGGGTCGAGTTTCGACGTGGCCGCCGCCTTCGGTCCTGGAATCCCGAGTCCCTTCTGGAGATCCTCTTCGTTCCCCACGAGGACGT
>DATJPH010000357.1:0-3068 GCA_035506475.1 Bacteroidota bacterium
CGGGAGATAATGGAGGCGTCGGAGCGGCATGGGTATTCGTACGCAGCGCGGGGGTATGGTCCCAGCAGGGGAGCAAATGGACGGTCTCGGGTGCATCGGGGGCCCCTTCACTCGGCGTATCGGCTGCGCTCTCCGCGGACGGGAACACGGCGGTTGTCGGGGGGAGCAGTGATAACGGCGGCCTGGGGGCTGCGTGGGTATTCATCCGCAACGGAAGCGCCTGGTCTCAGCAGGGATCCAAGCTCGTGGGAACGGGTGCGGTTGGTGCGGCAAACCAGGGATCCTCAGTCTCGATCACATCCGACGGAAACACAGTTCTGGTGGGGGGGGAAGGCGATAATAGCGGCGCCGGAGCTGCCTGGGTGTTCACCCGGACCGGCGGCGTGTGGGCCCAGAACGGGAGTAAGATCGTCGGGAGCGGCGCCTCCAACCCCGCGCACCAGGGGAAAGCGGTCGCCATCTCCGCCGACGGGTATACCGCGGCCGTGGGGGGAAACACGGACAACTCGGGAGGCGGAGCGGCGTGGATGTTCACCCGCTCGACGCTCCCGATCCAGCTATCGACGTTCAGCGCGCAGGTGTCCACCGGGGGTGAAGTACGCCTGGAGTGGACGACGCTGAGCGAGACGGACAACTACGGATTTCAGGTGGAGCGGTCCGGAGGAGGTGCCGGGCCTTATGCAAGTCTGCCGGGCGGTTTCCTCCCCGGCCATGGGACGACACTCGAAGAACACAGCTACAAGTATACGGACGTCCCTCCTTCACGCGGGGTCTGGCGCTACCGTCTGAAGCAGGTCGACCTGGACGGGGCTGTGACGTACGGCGAATCCCGGGAGGTCGAGATTGCCGGGGGCGCGGAGCGGCTCCCGGGGGACTTCCTGCTTGCGCAGAATTATCCCGATCCTTTCAATCCTTCGACAACGATCGGCATCGCCCTCCCCCGCGAGGCGTTTGTCACTGTTGATGTCTACAATGCACTTGGCCAGAAAGTGGCCCAATTGGCCCGTGAGGTCATGCAGGCAGGCTACCACGATCTCGTGTTCGACGCTACAGGTCTCGCGAGCGGCGCATACCTCTATCGGATGACCGCAGGGAGTTTTGTCTGCACACGGAGATCTCTCCTTATTCGGTGAGAGGCTTGAGTATCTGGATGCTGCGCATCCATTCCTCGAGCCGCGAGGGCCAGCCGCTGACAGGCAGAGGGGAGGGGCGCAGCCCGTAGCCGTGCCCGCCCGTTGCATACAGGTGCATCTCGGCCCCGACGCCCGCTTCGACGAGTCCCCTGTAGTATGCGAGGCTGTTCCCAACGTCGAACTCGTCGTCCTGTGTCTGCACAAGGAACGCCGGCGGCGTCTCCCCCGAAGGTTGAAGCGCAGGGTCAAGCGCCATCCGCACTTCCTCCCCGGTAAGGTATGCCGGGTAGATGAGCACGGTGAAGTCCGGACGACAGGAGACCCGGTCCGCGTCGTCGACCGGCGAGTAGGCCCGGTCCTGGAATCTGCAGCTTAGCGATGCGGCGATGTGCCCCCCGGCAGAGAACCCGAGTACGCCTGTTCTCTGCGGGTCGATACCCCAGGCCTCCGCCCGGAAACGGACGAGAGACAGAGCCCGCTGGGCGTCTGCCAGAGCCCGTCTGTGGGGCGGAGGATCAGGCACGCGGTACTTTAGAAGCACTGCCGTCACGCCGATCGTGGTGAGCCACTCGCACACCTCAGTCCCTTCGAGATCCAGCGCAAGTATGGAGTATCCCCCTCCGGGGAAGACCACGACGGCAGCCCCGGTCTCTATTCCCCTCCCCGGCCTGTAGACAGTGATCGCCGGGTCTGACACCTCCGTAAGTCGTATGACCGGCCTTCCGCCGGTCAGCCCGTCAGCAGGAGTTGTCGCGTCGTATTCGCCGGCGTCTCCCTGTTTGATGCCGGGGGTGCCGGGCGGCCAGAGTTGCATAGAGAAAGGCATGGCTGGATCCGATGTTCGTTCCGGCGTAGAATATACTCAGGAGTAAGACGACTTACCATGCCGAATCCGGCGGCGGGACGGAACGGCGCGCACGCAAACGGCGTTCTTCCATTAATCATGATCAGGATTGTACGAACCGGCTCAGACAACCCCGACTTTGTCGGGCTCGTGAAATTGCTTGACGCGGACCTCGCCGGGAGGGACGGGGCTGAACATTCGTTCTACGCGCCCTTCAACACGATAACGTCAATCAGGTATGTTGTCCTGGCCTATGAAGACCAGAAGCCCGTCGGGTGCGGGGCGATAAAGGAGTACGGAGCCGGCACCATGGAGATCAAGCGGATGTATGTCTCCCCCGAGAGCAGGAACAGGGGTGTCGGTTCGCGCATTCTGAGTGCCCTGGAATCGTGGGCGAAGGAACTCTCTTATCCAAGGTGCATACTCGAGACAGGGAAGAGGCAGCCGGAAGCGATCAGACTCTACCGGAAGAACGGGTACGGGGAGATTCCCAACTACGGTCAGTATGCAGGGAAGGAGAACAGCATCTGCTTCGAGAAAAGGCTTGCACAGGAGCGGTGAACGACGAGGCCCCCTCCCGAATTCCCCCACGGACGGGCACATCCTGAGGGGTGAGGGAAACTTCTTCCTCCGACTCGGCCGGGAGGTGGCGACGCTCGCGAGCGGGTACCGGCCAGAGGGGACCTATACGACGTCGCTTGACGGGTCAGGGCTCTCCAGCGGCGTCCACTTCTACGGGCTGCAGTCGGGGCCGTTCGTGAGCACGAAGAACATGGTGCTGGCCCGATGAACCGGTCCACCCGCACGCCTGTTCTTCGTTTCATCGCCGGGGCTGCCTGCTCGATTGCTTTCCTGGGATTTGCACACCACGCGATCTTCTGGGCGCCCCGGCTGACATACGGGTTCGCGATGTACTACACGTATGCCCGCCTCGCGCTCGCGGGGGAAACACTCGACCGGGCGTATGACGACGCGTATTTCCAGGGGAAACTCCGGGAGTTCGGGTTCGACCTGCGCGACGAGCCCAACAACCCGCCTACCGCCTCGCTCGCGTTGATGCCCCTCGCCTGGCTCCCGCCTGTCACGGCGAG
>DATJPH010000358.1:0-2022 GCA_035506475.1 Bacteroidota bacterium
GGCACCGTTGGAGGCAATAATGCCCGGGTATCCCTTCGGACCGATGTCCTTCCCCGCAAGCGTCGGGAATATGCCGATCGGGAGAAGTCCGTCGTCCCGCTGGAACGACCGGACGTATTCCCAATTGGCTTTGACGACTCCCGCCTGACCGAGCCAGAGGAGCGCGTCGGTCAACTGGTGGCCGTCGAGCGACGGGTACGTGTTCCCGTAGCCCCCGCCGTGACCGTCGGCGTAGACGCAGAAGTAACCGTAGAACACCTTCGGATTGACAGAGGCGAGAACGTTCTGCACCGCGGCGCGCTCATACGTCCGCGCAAGAGAGGTATCCGGAAGGTCGATAAGGAATTCCTGGGAAAGCGCCGATCCTGCACATGCCGCCGCACAGAGGAGAAGAAGAACCCGGCGGAGGGAAACTGTGCGGTGTCTCATGTCCTGGGAGGATCTGATTTGAAGGCGAGCGGCATCCCGGGGGCCCGGCGCGTGTGGATCAGCTCCGCGACGATGCTGACGGCGATTTCTCCGGGTGAGACCGCGCCGATCGAGAGCCCGATCGGCGTGTGAACGCGCCGGAGCAGATCGGGCGCGACGCCGCGTGCAACGAGGCGCTCGAACGTCGCGGCGACTTTTTTCCTGCTCCCGATCATGCCGATATAGCCGGCGGGGGTGGCAACCGCCCGCTCCAGGACCATCTCGTCCGCCTTGTGCCCCCGCGTCACGATCACGATCGAAGAGGAAGACCTGATCGTTATCTCCCCGAACGTCGCGATAAAATCCGCCGCGATCGTGCGGGCAGCCTCGGGGAATCTCGCGGGGTTGGCAAACTCCGGCCTGTCATCGATCACCGTCACGGTGAACCCGGCGACCGAGGCGATCTTCGACACGTCGCGGGAGACGTGACCCCCGCCGAATATGAAGAGCGCCGGCGCCCCGGGGACAAACTCGAGCATGAGCCGCCCTTCACCGAGGGGGACCTGGGCGGCGTTCCCCCCGCGCACGACGCTCCCGAGCGCACTGACCAGGACGTCCCGATCGGAGGGGAATCTCCCGATAATCTGCGCGGGGTCATCCGGGGGGACGAGAAATCTTTCGATAACCCTGCCGTCTCCCGCAACGAGGAGGGCCCTGATCGAATCCTGCCCCGCTTCGCGGCGCTCGCGGAGCGACTCCATCAGACCAAGCTCCCGGGAGGTCAGGGGCTCGAGGAATACTTCGAGCGTACCGCCGCAGAGCATGCCGCTTTCAAGGTGATCCTCATCGAGCGTGAAGGTGAGCACCGCGGATTTACCGCTCCCGGCAACTCCCCGCGCGGCACCGATAACGTCCCCCTCGGAGCATCCCCCGCCGATCGTCCCGGCAAGCCTCTCCCCCGAATCGCTCACAAGCATCCGCGACAGCGAGGATGCGGGGGTCGATCCCGAGACCCTGATCACGGTCGCGAGGACCGCCCCGGAGCGGGAACGGAGATGGCCGGGAAGAATGTCGAGTGCGTCGCTCATGCGCTAAAGCCTTCGATTACATCGTGAGGGCCATGACCGATTTGCACGTGTGAAGGCGGTTTTCGGCCTCGGGGAACACGCGCGAATGCGGACCGTCGATCACGGCGTCGGTAACCTCGAAGCCCCGGTCGGCGGGGAGACAGTGCATGTAAATCGCCTCCTTCGACGCGAGGCCCATCCGGCGCTCGTCGCATATCCAGCTCTTGTACTTCCTGGAAACCTCCAGCGCCTCCTGCGGGTTCCGGAAGAGCGACTCGATTCCCCACGATTTGGGATACACGATATCGGCGTCCCTGATGGCGTCGTCCATCGAGTCGACCACCTCGAATTTCGTCCCGTTCTCCTTCGCCGTCGCCCGCGCGTACTCCATCGGCCCCTTCATGAGCGTGTATTCCGGGGGGTGGGCGAGCGTCACGTCGAGTCCGAACCGGGTCATCAGGGTGATGAGCCCCTGGGGGACCGACATCGGCTTGGCGTAGCTCGGCGCATAGGCCCACGAGACGGCGATCTTCAGCCCCCGGAGGTT
>DATJPH010000359.1:0-10046 GCA_035506475.1 Bacteroidota bacterium
CAGCGTGAGCCGCTCCATGTCGGCACCGGGGGGTGTGCGGAACTGGCCGGTCCGGTATCCCCCGTTCAACCAGAGCCCGGTCTGGTCGTCATAGTGGGAGTCGAACACCTGTCCCGACTCGCCCGACGGGAGGACCGAGCGGAAATCCCCCTCTCCACCCATGCTGAAGATCTGCCGGAACGACGGACCGACAGTCACGTTGAACGGCGCGTTCAGATCGTACTCGAAACTCGTGAGCGACGTGGAGGCTCCGCCGACGGGGAAGGGACCGATATTGAATATCCGGTCGAGCGGCTTCCGGAGACCGAACGGGTGACGCAGCGAAACAACGTGGATGTTTCCCCACCTCCAGTCCTTCGTGTCGGGCCCGCACCGCGCGCGGAGGTCAGCCACGGCCTCCCGGAGGCTGGCCCGTATGATCCCGTCCCGCGTCTCGACGCCCGGCGTCCGCACGTCGTCAAACCACGCGGAGTTTCCCTCCGCGAGAAGCCTCGCCGTCACCCTGAGGGGAATATTGGAGAGGATCACCCAGTCGTGAAAGAGATCCTCTCCCATCTCGTCGGCGAACGTGTTATGGATCAGCCGGACGAGGAACGCCTGGTAGATGGATGTCGCGACGTCGTCCGCGTTGAACCTGTAGTTCCAGTTCCTCAGGTATTCGAAGACCCTTTCCGTATCGGGCGCCGGAGCAGCGCTGTCGCGAAAGGCCTCCATGATGTACGGAACGATCTCCCGGGCGTAGTACGAATAGGTGTCGAGCTGCAGCCGTTCGAAGTCCTGCACCGAAAAGAGATCCCCCTTCTTCCCCAGCACATTGTTCAGCCGTTCAATACGCGAGGGGGGTTCCCAGAGGTCGGAAATGTGGTAGGGATACGCATCGTCGACAAGCTTATTGTTCGCCGTGGCGATGTACCCTTCAGGGGGATTATACCTGTGCGGGAGCCGGGTAAACGGAACGAAGCCCTTCCATTCCGTGGACGGATCCCAGCCGGGGAGCGGAAGGAGGGAATTCCTCCCGGAGCGGAGCGGGAGCCGCACGCCGCACCAGTAGCCGATGTTCCCCCGGGTGTCCGCGTAGACAAAGTTCTGGCCGGGGACGGCGAATTCCCTGACGCCCGCGGTGAACTGTTCCCAGTTGTGCGCCCTGTCGATCGTTGTGAACGCAAGAAACTGGTCGTCGACTTCACTTCCGGTCCAGCGCATGCTGGCCACGTACGGGGATCTCCCCTTCTGGAGCGGGGTCTCGATGTCGGTGACGATCGGACCGTGGCGCGTGAGGCGGACAGAGAGCGCCCGGGAAGAATCCCCCTTTACCGGGATCTCCTCGGCAATGGTTGTCAGCGGACGCCACTGGCCGTCGTAGAGGTAATGCGTCCCCGTCGCCGAGTCGAGCTTCTCAACGTAGAAATCCGCATCGTCGGCCATCACGTTGGTGAGTCCCCACGCGATGGAATCGTTCCGTCCCGCCACGACGGCCGGGACCCCCGCCATCGACATCCCCCTGACACACATCCCCGGCATCTGCATCTGGAGTTCATACCAGCGCGAAGGCGACTCGAGCTGGAGGTGCGTGTCGTTTGCGAGTATTGCCGCACCGGTGGCCGAACGGGAAGGGGCCACGGCCCATGCGTTGCTCCCGCCGGCGACAGAGGCCCCGGCGGAGATCTCCGCAAACGCCCGCGCGGTCCTGAGGTACGGAAGCCCCGCCGAGGCGTAGGACCTCCAGTCCCCGTAGGGAACCGTCACCGGGACGCCGGACGGGTACGAGGGGATGATATCGAGTATCCGGTCAAGTCCCACGCGCCCGGCGATGCTCCCGTACGTCAGGTCGGTCCACCACGAGAGGTTGAGCTCCCATGCCGTCAGCCGTCCCACGATCACGCTGTGAAGCGGCGTCCATGGCTCGGGTTCATAGCCGAGAAGATCGAATTCGACCGGGTAGCGGCCTTTTGCCGATGCGATAAACGCGTTCACACCGTCGGCGTACCAGCGGAGGCGGTCCAGCGATGCGGGTTCCATGTGCGCGACGATCGCTTCGGCCGCCCGCCTGATCCCCACGATGCGGAACATCCTGTCGAAGGGGAGCGTGGCCGGACCGATGATCTCGGAGAGCCGCCCCTCGCCCGCACGGCGCGTCATATCCATCTGCCAGAGCCGGTCCTGCGCGTGGACAAATCCCGTGGCCATCATCAGATCGTGTTCGTCCGAGGCATCGATATGGGGGACGCCGTACGCATCGCGGAGTATGCGCACCGGGGACCGGAGACCGCGGACGGCGATGGTGCCCGAGGTGACGGGGAATGACTTGCGGACTTGATAGCGGAGGAATAGCGCAGCGGCCAGGAAGGCGACAAGCAGAACGCCGATCGTCCCCCCGATAATTCTGGTTTTCCGGCTCATCTGCCTGTAATAAAGAAGTCCATCGGGTGATGGACTTCAATATATCGAATGAAGCCTATTTCTGCAAACAGAGGCTAGAACCTGTATGTCAGCGTGAGGAAGAAGTTGTTTGTCTTCACGCTCTCGTCGACCGACGGAGGCGGAATGACGCCGTTCGGGTCGGTGTAGCTGTACACGAACGAGTCCCACATCCCGTGGGCGTAGGCGAGATCGACCATCGTGGATTCGCCCAGGAGAAGGCCGAGACCGGCGGTGATGTATTTCTGGTCGAACGACGTCGGGTCCCCCCTGTACGGGGAAGGGATGTACATGTAGCCGGCACGCAGCCTCAGGCCGATCTGGTGTATGTCGTACTCCGCTCCGGCGCGCACCGTCGTCGTCCCGACGAAGATCTGCTTGATCGTCTGGTTGTTCGCCAGAACGTCGCCGCTGGCGTTGGCGAATTCGAGCTGCGTCCAGTCCGTATACTCAGCGTCCGCCGAGAGGACGAGGTCGCGCAGTATCAGCGAGGCGCCGGCACCGAACACCCAGGGGGTGTGGATGTCGTACTCGCTGGAGCCTTCGCCGGGATCAAATGTCGTGGTCACACCCGCCCCGGCTGAGCCAAGGGCGGCGGTCACCGGCGACGATGCCGGAGTGCCGAATGTCTCGCGGAGGTTGAACGCGGTCGGTGTCTTGACCGTGATCCCGAGCCGGAACAGGTCGGGGGCCCGGAACATGAGCCCGAACTTCGCGTTCCACCCGGCGATATCGTCCGCGATGTAGTCGTTCATCGCGAGCGAATAGAACGTCTGGTAGTTTGCCAGGGGCATGCTTGTGTAGTACCCGTTCCGGTCTTCCTCCCGGTAGGTATGGTCATACCTGTAGGATCCCGAAAGGTATGTGAGCGTGATGCCCAGCGACAGGTTCTTGCCGATGTCAATCGCACCGCCGACGGACCAGTTGTTCAGTCCACCTGACTCGAGGATCTGCCCGAGCTGTGTGAGCCTCCCCGTAAGCGGACTGTTCCACCTGCCGGAGACCGTCGTATCGGCAAGGTAGAGCTGGTAGGCAAGATTTCCCGAGAGATCCGCCGGCTCGAAATCACCGTTCCGGGCATATGTCTGTATGATGGAGCTATTCGGGTTGAACCCGTGGAACGAGAGCCCGCTTGTGAACGAGGCCGAGCGGTCGAAGCCGAATGCAACGACCGCGCTCCCCCTCGCCACCGGGATGGGGAAGACCAGCCCGAGCGTGTTCAGGTTTGTCGCGTTGACCGTGTACTGTTCGCCCGTGCCAAAGTAGGTGCTCGAATTCCCGATGTTATTGTAATTCAACCCCATCGAGAATTCGGCGTGGACTGCCTGGGCGAGACCGGCGGGGTTCCAGTAGAGCGCGCTGAAGTCGGACGCGACACCTGTGTAGGCCCCTCCCATCCCGATTGCCCGTGCGCCGACGCCGATGCCGGGCGTCCCCATCCGGAGAGCATCCTCGGGTATCTGCGCGAACACGACCGCCGGAGCCGCACACATCGCCAGTGCAGCCGCCATCATCGTAAGCCGTTTCATTGTCATCCTGTGGTAGTCTGAGTTCTTATCTATCGCCTGCCGCCGCCGCCCCTGGAACCTCCACCTCCACCGCCGCTCCCGCCGCGCGAACCACCTCCGCCGCCGCCACCCCTGGCGGAGCCGCCTGACGGCGCAGCGTGTCCTCCTCCGCCTGCGGGAGCCGATGAGACCCGCCCACCGCCGGATCTACCGCTGCTTGTGCCGGCAGGCGCTGACCGGGTCGACGTTCCGCGCGAAGCCGGATAGCTCCGCCCGGTCACCCTGGCTGCTCCGCGTCCCCGCGGCGCAGCAGTTCCGTTCACCGTGGTTCTCCGCCCGGCCGTTGCCGGTGTCACCACGCCGCGCGCGGTACCAGTGCGTCCGGCGGTACCGGGAACAACTCCATGCCCCCCCGTCGGGGTAATGTACCCGCTCCGGGACCCGCCGGATGAGCGGACCATGCCGAACCGGCGCGTGGCGTAGGGGCGCCCGTAGTGTGAGTAACCTCCCCCTCCGTGATAATAGGAGCCATAGTAGCCGGGATAGGCGTGGGGGTACCAGTATCCGTAGGGATAGAACCCGCCGTAGAAGGGGTACGAATCATAGAAGTACCACGGATAGCCGTACCCGTACCACGGTGTGTTCCATCCGAAACCGATACCGACGCTGTACGCCGGGTAGGGATAGTAGGAGTCGTTATAAAATTCCCGCCGGGCTGACTCGTAATCTCCCGGCTGTGTGCTGTCTGCAGTGGTCTCGTCGTTTGCCACGTTATGGGAATCATATCCCTCGTCCGAGTCCCCCCTGGCCGTCCCCATCTGTGTGTAACAGCCGGACAGCAGGAGGAGCGGAACGGCGGCGAACGAACAGAATAGAAGAGATCGTATTGCGTGTTTCATTGTCGCGCCTCGTTCTGGATAATTGTACCCCTGGTTCACGCCCTACTACAAATCACAACATTGGTGCCAATGTATCTGCCTGAATTCGACGATTCTGGCGGTGCCGGCCCTTCAATCTGTGCATATTAGTGGACAGAAACCATGCGGGCGTTCATTAATAAGAACACCCCCCGGGGGGTCAGAGCGTCCTGACGTACTCGATGTGAACCGTCCTGTTGGCGACGGTGACGTTGCCGCCGTTGTCGGAAAGATCCTTGAGGTTCACACCCAGCGTGAGCCCGCCGCCCAGCGAACACCGGAGACCCGTGTTCAGGTACCCCCTCCCCTTCCCGAGCGAGTTGTTCCCCGTATCGTTCGAGCCGAGGTTATATTCGATCATGAGAGAGAGAAACGGCCCGATCGTCTTTTCAATCCCCGCGAAGAGGTTGACGTTCCGGTTCCCGTCAGACCGTTCGAGCGAATAATCCGACCCGCCGTGAATGCTGAGATCGCCGAGGAACGCATAGTTCTTGCTCAAGACCGCGTAGAACCCGGGGGATTTGATGACGTAGCGGTCCAGGCTCCGGTTGTAACCATCGCGCCCCTGGGAGTCGAATCCGAGCGCAAGGGCCGGGATATAGACGCTCTCCTCGAGAAACCGGAGCTTCACGTTGAACCCCGGCGTGGCGTTCATGACGGGGGAGCCTGCGCCGATGAGACCCGACCCGCCGTACGAGAGCCCGGCGCTCAACCTGTCGAATATCCCCACGGCGACCGCAAGGTCGACACCTCCTTCCCTGTAGAAGTCGACGTCAAGCGCGAGGCTCCCCCGGGGTATCATCCCGGCGGTGGGAAAATCGACAAGTACCCGCGGCTCGAGTTTCCCGGAGGATCCGGCTGAACCCTGCGCGCGGAGCGCCGACTCCCCGATGAGCACCGTAAGGAGAACGAAAGGAATCAGACCGCCTTTCATATGTCATTCTCCCCGAAGATCTTTCCGATCTTCTTCGTGATGACGGGAAATTTCTGGAGGGTGTCGTCTGCAGGCGGCCCCGGAGGGCGGATGTTTGCGCCCGATTCGCGGGGCGCCCCTTCTCCGGATTCGTCGTGTCCGAGCAGGGGCGCCTTCTCACCCGCAGGAGGCTGCAGGAACGGGACGCCGGCGGCGCCGATTCCTTCCTGCGCCCGTGCGGGAGGTGGAAGGAACACGTCCTGAAGAATGCGGAAGTCCCGGAGGACCTCCGCGCCGTCGGTCCGCTGATCGGCGCTGTCGCGGACCCGGAATGTCCCCTCCACCATGACGTCGGATATCATCCCGGTGTCGCAGTAGTCGGTTACGATTTCCGCCGTCTGTTCGGCCGTCGGATGCGCCCCGAGCGGAGGGAAGCGAATGTCGTCGGAGGGGATCATGACAAGGTCTGCATGCTTCCCCACCTCGAGAGAGCCTGTGTGCGAGGAGACGCCGAGGGCGTGTGCCCCGTTGATCGTCGCCATCCGGATGAGCTCGAGCGGCGTGAAGGAGGGGGTTCCGGGGACGTACTTCCTGAGGTTCCTGAGCACCCTGATCTCCCCCAGCAGATCGGTCTCGCCCCAGTCGGTCCCCAGGCATGCCATCACGTCGCGCGAGGCGAGTGCCCGGAGCAGGGGATATCCGGTCTGTTTCGCAACCGTCGAACGGACGCAGAGTGTGACCGGGCTTCCGATTTCCCGGATGATGTCAAGGTCCCTGTCGGGGACGTGATTGCAGTGGATGAGGTGCGTCGCCGGGGTGAGCGCGCCGGCATCCTTCAGGATGCGGAGCGGGCTTTTCTTGAAACGGGTCCGGAGCGCATCGACGTCCGCGCGGGTTTCGCCGAGGTGGGCGACAAGCGGAAACTGCGTCCCGGCTGAGGCGCGCACGAGGCTCTCGAGGCTGTAGACCGTGTAGTCGTCCTCCGCGCCGAGCGAAAGCGCGTGCCGCGGCGAGCCGGCGGGCGCGTTGCGGAAGAACTCTGTCTGCTCCCACGTCCTGAGTGCAAACACGCTCCGGAGTCCCGCCAGGGCGAAGTTCTCGGCCGCCGCCTCGAGCACCCGCGGTGCGTACGGGGAGGGGTATTCCGCCACGGTCGTCGTCCCGGACCTCGTGTGGAGATACCCCGCGATGCGGTAAAGCGTGGCGACGTCCTGTGCCGAGGAAGGGTCCAGGAGACGCCCCTCAGCTTCGCGGAGCCCGGTGAGCGATTTCCACGCGGCATATGGAGAGCGGCGCGTGATGGCGCGCAGCAGCACGCTCTCGCCGTGGAAGTGGGCATTGACAAAACCGGGAAGGACAATCCGGGACCGTGCGTCGACGACAGCGGCCCCGGGATAGAGGGAAGTCAGAATCGAGGCGGAGGGGTTGATATCCACAATCCTGCCGTCCCGTATGAGGAGACTGAACCGGCCGCACCTATTCCCGGCATCACACGAGAGGAGGAGGCCGTCGGCGATGATCAGGAAGTTCTTTTCCAGGTTGTCCCCGTCTTCTTGTCTTCAAGACCGATCCCGATCCGGGCAAGTCCGTCGCGGACTCTGTCGGAAAGCGCCCAGAGCTTCTGGGCCCGGATCTCCCCCCTGATGGCGATCAGGAGCTCGACAAGCGGCCCCTCGAGCGAGCCGGAGCCGTCCCCCCTTCCGGCGGCGGCGCCGGTCGAGATCCCCAGGACGGCGCCTGCATGCTGCACGTACCATGCATCGACCGCCTCGAGCGCTTTCCTGCTGAAATTCTTCTCCGTGGCAAATGCGCCGTTGAGCTCCCGGGCAAGATCGAAAAGGACGGCGATCGCCTGCGGCGTGTTGAAATCGTCGTCCATCGCTTCGCGGAATTCCGCCGTCCGGCGGGCAAGGTCGATCCCGGTCTCCTCACCCGTGACGACTGCGCCCGCGATCTTCTCCCGCAGGTTCCGCAGCGTGTTGGCAAGCTTTTCGTATCCCGCGCGCGCGCCGTCGACTGCCGCGTCGCTGAAATCAAGCGTGCTCCTGTAGTGGCTCTGCAGGATAAAGAAGCGGACGACCTGCGGCTCCCACTTGGCGAAGGCGTCTTTCAGCGTCAGAAAATTGCCGAGGGACTTCCCCATCTTCTTCCCGTCCACGGTCACCATGTTGTTGTGCAGCCAGTACCTGACAAACGGCTTGCCGGTGGAGGCCTCGCTCTGGGCGATCTCGCATTCGTGGTGGGGAAACTGGTTCTCCAGTCCCCCCCCGTGTATGTCGAACCCCTCGCCCAGGTATTTCATCGACATGGCGGAGCACTCGATGTGCCAGCCGGGGAATCCCTCGCCCCAGGGGCTGGGCCAGCGCATGATATGTCCCGGTTCCGCCTTCTTCCAGAGCGCGAAGTCCGCCGGATGCTTCTTCTCCTCCTTGATTTCCACGCGGGCCCCCGCGTTGAGCTCTTCGACGGTACGGCCGGAGAGCTTCCCGTACGCGGGGAACGTGCCGACGTCGAAATAGACCGACCCATTGGCCGCGTACGCCATCCCCTTTGCGACGAGCGCCTGGATGATCGCGATCTGCTCGGTGATGTGGCCGGAGGCCCGCGGGACAATGTCGGGGCGCCGGACGTTAAGGGCATCCATGTCCTCGAAGTAGCTCCGCGTGTAGGTTTCGGCGAGCTGCATGGGGTGTATCCTGTCGATGCGCGCCTGCCGGTCGAGCTTGTCCTCCCCCTGGTCGGCGTCGTCGGTCAGATGCCCGACGTCGGTGATATTCTGGACGTAGAGCACCCGGTACCCGATCGAGCGTAGGTGGCGGACGATCACGTCGAAGGAGACATAGCTCTTGGCGTGGCCGAGGTGCGAATGACCGTAGACGGTGGGCCCGCAGACGTAGATGCCCACGTAGCCTTCGTGGAGGGGCGTGAAGAGTTCTTTGCGGCGGTGGAGCGTATTGTATACCTGGAGTGCCATTGTCTGGTCTGTGTTCGGGTGAGAATCATGTGCCGCCTCCCGGCCGGCGGCCGGCACCATCGTTGATCACGGGGACCGTGTCAGGCCCATGAGTTCGCGGGCGCCGACGATGCCGGCGTCCGTCACCTCGGCGCCGCTCAGAAGGCGCGCCACTTCGTGCACCTGCTCGTCGAGCGTAAGCCGCCGCATGCCCGTCGTCGTCCGGGAGCCCCGCTCCTTCTTTTCGACGGCGAAATGCGTGTCGGCGAGCCCCGCGATCTGGGGGAGGTGCGTGATGGCGATGACCTGGTGAAAGTTCGAGAGGCTCTTCAGGCTCCTGCCGACCGCCTGCGCAACCCTGCCGCTCACCCCCACGTCGATCTCATCGAAGATGAGGACGGGAAGCCTGTCGGACTTCGCGAGGATGCTCTTGAGCGCAAGCATGATGCGGGAGACCTCCCCGCCGGATGCAACCCTGACAAGCGGCATCTCGTCCTCACCGAGGTTCGTGGAGATGAAGAACTCGACCTCGTCGTACCCCCGGGGGTTGAGCCGGAGCTTCTTCTTCCCCGCACCGACAAAGTCGGCGCCCTCCTCCCCTCCCGGGGGGACCTCCGCCTGCAGGATCCGGGTTGTGAACCTGGCGTGCTGCACGCCCAGCCGCGCGAGCTCCTCGCCGACGGCGCCGTCGACCTTCTTTGCCGTGTCGTGCCGCTTCGCCGACAGGCGCGCCGCGGCCGCACCGCAGGCGGTGCGGGCCTCATCGAGATCCCGCCTGAGGCGCGCAATGACCTCGTTGAAGTTTTCCGCCAGAAGGACTTCCTGCCCGATCTTCTCCCTGTGAGCAAGCATGCTCTCGACGGAGCCCCCGTACTTCCTTTTCAGGAGCGCCAGCTTCCCCAGCCGGTCCCGGAGCGCGTCGAGCCTTTCCGGGTTGAACTCGACGCGCGCGTTATACCCCTGGATGAACTTCGCGAGCTCGCTGACGACCGCTTCGGCCGATGCGCATTCCTTCGCCGCCTCTGCAAACTGGGTGTCGATCCCCGCGATGTCCTGGAGCTGGTTGCGCACGATGACAAGCTGGTCGTGCACGGACTGCTCCCCGTCGTAAAGCATGCCGTACATGTTCCCGGTAATCGCAAAGAGTTTTTCGGCATTCTCCAGGATCTTCAACTCCCGCTGCAGCTCCTCTTCCTCGCCCGGGCGCGGGGCGAGCGCATCGATTTCGGCAATTTGAAATTCATAGAATTCACGTTTCTCCGCAAGCTGCCGTTCCCGCTTGCGCAGGTCGTCCAGTTCCGCGGCGATCCCCCTGAGCGTCCTGCGGGCCGCCTGGA
>DATJPH010000360.1:0-4208 GCA_035506475.1 Bacteroidota bacterium
GCAGGACCCCTCCGCCAAAGTCGCATGCGAGACCCTGGTGACACGAAACCTCGTCGTGATCGCAGGGGAAACGTTCTCAAAGGCCGTCGTGGATGTCGAAGAGACCGCGCGGCGCGCCATCCGGGAGATCGGCTATACCGACGGATCCTCCGGGTTCAGCGACTCCTCGCCTGTGGACGTCCGCATCCATGCCCAGGCTTCCGAGATCCGGCAGGGGGTGGAGCGCTCGGCAGGCGAGCTCGGCGCAGGGGATCAGGGGCTCATGTTCGGCTACGCGTGCAATGAAACGCCGGAGCTCATGCCGCTCCCCATCATGCTGGCGCACAACCTGATGCGTCGTCAGGCCCAATTGCGCCGGGACGGCCGCCATATGTGGCTCCTCCCGGACGGCAAGTCGCAGGTCACCGTCCGCTACAGGGGCCATCGCCCCGTCGCAGTCGAGAACGTCGTCCTCTCCACGCAGCATACGCGCGATATTGGCGGAGAGCCCCTGCGGGAAGCTGTGATAGAGGAGATCATCAAGCCGGTCGTTCCCGGCGCCATCCGATCAGACACAATACGCTATTTCGTCAACCCGACCGGAAGCTTCAATGAGGGGGGCCCCGCCACGGACACGGGGCTGACCGGAAGGAAGATTATCGTGGACACGTACGGCGGGTCATGCTCACACGGCGGCGGGGCCTTTTCGGGGAAGGACCCAACGAAAGTGGACCGCTCCGGCGCGTACGCGGCAAGGCACATAGCAAAGAACATCGTTGCCGCGGGGCTTGCCGAGAGGTGCATCGTCCAGGTCTCGTTCGCGATCGGCGTCTCAAACCCCACATCGCTCTGGATAAACCTCTGCGGTACCGGCAGCGTCGATGAGAGGGCGCTTGAGTCGGCAATTCCGCAAGGTTTTCCGGTGACGCCAAAAGGGATCATCGACTCACTTAATCTCCGCCGGCCGATCTACGGTAAAACAGCGGCATACGGACATTTTGGACGGAACGAGCCGGAATTCGAATGGGAAAAGACCGAGCACTCCGGAGAACTGCTCAGAAGCGGCGCGCTTGCCCCGGCGTGAACTCGCCCCGGCGTGAACCGATTCGTGATTGCGGTTTCAGAATGTTTGATTTACATTTTCCACGAATGGCCTTCATAGACAATTTCGTGGAGGTGTGATATGAAGATCAGCGCCCGTGTAGAAAACATCCGTTCGACCCTGCGTGTGTCACTGGACACCAACGGCGTAGAGCACACGCTTGCCATTCCTCCCGGGTCTTCGGGACTGGGGTCGAGTATGAACGGGGGGGAGCTGCTTTTCCTTGCAATGGCGACATGTTACTGCAATGACATCTACAGGGAGGCCGCCAGGAATATCAATTATCGCGCAAAAGTTTCCGGCCCTGCCAGCCAAGAGGCGCTCCAGAACCTGATGCTGGCGACGGACAGGGTTGCGGAGATTCAGAATTCGATCCGCGCTGCGATCCCCGTGACACTGAACAAGATCGAAGCAGTCCACGAACCATCGTGAGGTCGATGCCCGGACGTCGAAAGCTCTATACCGGCGAAGAGAGTGCACAGCGGGGCCTGTTCGTCCTGCGCGTCGCGGCGATGTGTAATCTGGTTGTAACTCCCCTCTTTGTGTTGTTTTTCGACCGCGCGAAACATGATCCTGCCTTCACGGGTGTCAATCCCTTCGCTGTTGATCCCTACGATGCGGTTGGATCCTTCGGTGTGCAGCTCGGGATCGTGTGTGCAATAATTGCCGTCATACGCGCGACACGGACCGATCTGAAGACCGAATCCCTCTACAACCGGTACACGTACACGCTCCGCGCGATAGGCGTGACGCAGATTGCAATCATCGTGACGATGTGTGCCAACCTGGCCGCTCTTATCCGCGTTCCGTCAGCCTGGGGCGGTTCTTCAAAAGGGATCCTCCTCGCGACACTGACGGGGGGGCTGTTGTCCCTTGCCTCGGGGTCCTCGCTCTGCCTGATCGTACTGGCGAAGCGGAGGGAGGTCTGTTCGAAAAATCCGCTGGGCCGGCCACAGATCATCCCTTTCCTTGTTTTCCTGATCCTCCTGGGGATCTATCCCGCGGGCTGGAGAGAGGGTGTCGCGGGGGCAATGCTCACGGCACTTGCGGGGATGGTATTTCTCTTCTACTCGGTCACAATCCTCTCGAAGGCGATGTTCCCCTGCCCGGATATCCCGGAGAGGGATCTCGTGGACGACTGCACAGGGATCCTGAGGGGCCTCTTCCCGCGCCTGGGCAATCTCTTCGCACAGTTCGATCCGAGGAACCACCAGTGGACCCTGCTGGCTCTGGTATCGATCCTGGCCGGGGGGACACTCGGTGTCGCCGAAATCACCAAAGCGCCCGCCTCTGAAACCACTGTCGGGGCCTTCGCTGTGGCGGCGGTGTTCCTCCTTATTGAATCCGCCGGGATATTTATCGGATACGCCCTCCTCCGGCGGTTTCTGGGTATTGTACGCTCATCGTAGTATTCCCGTCACGGCTCATTCACACGAGTCTCCTCTCTCACATTGCATGTCAGGGGAACTCTGTGCCACACGGGTATCCGCTTTTCACTCAGGCCGTCCTGCTCACGGCGGTGCTCCTGACCTCTCCGTCGACGGCCCGGCAGCTGGCAGACACCACATTCATGCCGCATGTCGGGCCGGCGGCATTCATAGAAAGAACCGGGCCTGCCCGTTTCCCGGTGGTGATCAATAATCCGCGTGCACCCCGGAACGCTCAGTTCCTGCTGAATGTGGCACATTGGCCCTCCGGAATGTTCTGGCGTGTGCCTCCTTCCCGGGGGAGATTCGTTATTGGTCCCGGAACTCCGTACTTTCGGCAGAGCAATGGAGGCACCATGAAATACGAGCGGATGAGCGTCAGGCACCTGGGACAGATTATGGGAGCTCTCGGGGAGGCCATCGGGATCGTAAGCTGGAGTGCGGCACACTTCAAGGATGCCGGGGACAAGGAACGGGCACTCGCACTTGAACAGTGCCAGGCTCTTCTCTCTCAATTAGTATGGGGATTGCCGGACGGGCTTATGTACCTGGACGGTGCAGTTCACATGACGGAGAAAGAGGAGGAGGATCGGCTCAAGTTTCGGAGAAACACGGAAGCGATTATCGCGGCGGCAAAAAAGCACTGACCTTCGCATCGATCACTTCATCCGTTCTCCTGAATCCCACCATCGCAGGACGCGGAGTGCGCGGAGCGTGTTCCACCTGCTCGGCGCACCGACCCGCTCCAGCTCGAAGAACGTCCTGCCGCTGTACGCATGGGTCAGTAACCACCTTCCGTCGTCCCGTTGCCTTGCGCGCACGATCTCAATTGCCTCCCGGAGCCTGGGGTCGCGCGTGGCGTTGACCTCCCGGAAATGGTCGAGCGCCCGGAGTATGTCGTAGTGCCATCGGGGGGGGAAGACAAACCGGGTAAATTCCGATTTGATGACAGCGCCTGATCGGTGTGAGCGGAAGAGGCGGTGCGCCAGGAGAAATTCCCGGCCCCGGTCCTGGGCCCGGCGTATCGGCCGGAGCCGGGACAGGCGGCGCAGTTCATAATGCCGCAGCCCCTCAAGTACGAGTATGGTCGTATTGACCGAGCTGTGCGTTGCCCCTCTTGGCCGCCTGCAGTTCCACCCCCCGTCGGGCATCTGTTGATCAAGGAGCCAATTGGCGATCGTCCCGAGCCGCGTGTCGCTGACACCGAAGTACGCGAGGATGGAAAGGACCATTCCCGAAATGCATGCCTCGCCGCTCTCCATCCACTGTGGCGAATTGCCGTAGCAGATCCCTCCCTCAGGACGGAGACCCCGGTCCAGGAGGAGCGCGCAGGCTTTCCCCGCCTGCGGATTTGAGGGGGGGAGGCCGAGGTCGCGGAGGAGCATCATCGTGTACGTCGTCGAGGTCCACTTCGGTGTGTAGAAACCCCTGTCGGTGGAGTGTCCCCCGGCCCAGGTTCCGATCGGATCCTGCCGGGCAAGGAGCCGTGCTCCCCACCCCTGGCGGGCGATCTTCTCCCGCTCGCGCTCCACGGCCCGCCCGGAGGCGCCGGCCAGATCCCTCATTGCCTGCCACCGCACCGAAGGATCCCCCCGGAGGAGCCAGGAAATCGTTTTGTCGGCCGGCTTGTTCATCGGCTTGATCCCCACATGACAATGAGCGTGACAAATCCCATTGCGGGGACAACCACATCGCTTTTG
>DATJPH010000361.1:0-9107 GCA_035506475.1 Bacteroidota bacterium
CCTCCCTTTTTCAACAGTCTATTCTCTCGCTGTGACCGGTCCGGATTTATTCGCGGGGACAAATGCCGGTATCTTTCTTTCCACAGACAACGGGAGCACCTGGATAGCGTGTAATTCCGGAATGCCTCCGTGTGTTGTCAACTCGCTTGTCGTGGACGGACCTCAAATGTGCGCGGGTACGTGGGGTGGCGGAGTATTTACAAGGTCAGTGGTGGAGATGACGACAGCAGTTGGTCTGGGTCCTCACGTGCTACCCGCGAAGAATATTCTTGAACAGAATTACCCAAACCCCTTCAACCCTACCACGACGATTCGCTACGCACTAGCGAAGCGATCACACGTGACCCTCTCAGTGTTCAACACCATTGGCCAGCAGGTCGCAATTCTTGCCAACGAGATGCAGTCTGCGGGATACCACGAATTCAGGTTCAGTGGTACGGGAATGGCCTCAGGGGTATACTTTTACACGTTGCGCGCGGGAGAGTTCATATCGACAAGGCGATTTCTCCTTTTGCGATA
Source organism: Bacteroidota bacterium (assembly GCA_035506475.1). Taxonomy (GTDB): domain Bacteria; phylum Bacteroidota; class Ignavibacteria; order UBA10030; family UBA6906; genus Fen-1273. The sequence goes on from DATJPH010000361.1 coordinate 520, forward strand.
GGCGCGCGGGCCATGCTATTTGTGATAAGCTTACTATTTGTGCGGGTTGACAAGCGCTCCCAGAGGCCGTATATTGACGCAGTAGTCCAGGTTTTCCCCGGAGCCCGGTTCTTGAAAACATGGTCCCTCTGATGTCATCCAAAAGGATCCCTCTCTCCCGATGAGTCACACCGGACTCCCCCGCACTATTTACACACTTCAGGCTCTTGTTCAGGAAGCAGCGAAGGTCCGCCCCGGCCATACGGCGATCGTGGAGGGGAACAGGCGGATGACGTACGCTGAGCTCGCCGATCACTCCGCGCGCTTTGCGTCTCATCTGCTTCGCTCGGGGATCAAACGCGGCGACCGTGTGGCGCTCTATCTTCCCCGGTCCATCGATTCGGTCGTCGCGCTCTTTGGCATCTGGTCGGCCGGCGCAGTAGGAGTCGTGATCAACGATGTCCTCAAGTCGAGGCAGGTCAATTATATACTCGAACACGCCGAGGCTTCCCTCCTGCTTACCGACACCCGTCTGATCGCTGCCATTGAGCAACCGTTCGTCCCCGCATCGCGGACAATTCTCATGGATACACTCGCCCCGGGGGCGGGTGGTGCCGACGCATGCCCGGTGATTGGCAACGACCTCGCGCTAATTATCTACACCTCCGGTTCTACCGGCTTGCCGAAGGGGATCATGCTGAGTCACACAAACCTGATCACCGGGGCGTACATCATTGCCGATTACCTCAGTCTGACGGGAGACGACATTTTGATCAGCCTCCTCCCCTTCAGTTTCGACTACGGATTGAATCAACTCCTCACCGCCGTACTTGTTCACGGAACGCTGGTCATACAGAGGCTCGTGCTTCCCGCGGATATCTGCAATGCCCTTGTGAGGGAGGAAGTGACGGGGATGGCTGCGGTTCCCATGCTCTGGCAGCAGCTGGCGCATTCCCGCTCCCCGTTCCTGAAGACGGCATTTCCCCATCTCCGGTACATGACGAACACCGGCGGGCGGATGCCGGAGCCCATTGTGAAAGAAATCAGGAGGGTGCACGCGCACGCAGAACTCTACCTGATGTTCGGTCTTACCGAAGCCTTCCGCTCCACGTTTCTCGCACCCGAAGAAGCAGACAAACGTCCCACCTCAATCGGCAAGGCAATCCCGAACTGCGAAATCCTCCTTCTGAATGAACATGGAGAACCCTGCAAACCCGGAGAAACGGGAGAGCTTGTCCACCGCGGCGCCACCGTTTCCCTCGGATACTGGAAAGATCCGGAATCCACCGCCAAGCGGTTCCGCCCGGCCCCGTTTCAAACAGGCAAGGGGGGGATACCGGAGATCGCCGTCTATTCAGGGGATTTTGCCACCATGGATGAAGACGGGTATATCTACTTCATCGGGCGCAGGGACCAGATGATCAAGTCCCGCGGAATGAGAATAAGCCCCGAAGAAATAGAAGACTGCCTTTTCGCCTCCGGCTTGGTGGCTCATGCAGTGGCGTTCGGTATCCCGAAAAACGAAGTGGAAACGATGATCGTCGCGGCCGTGATACCGAGGAACCCCGCAGCGTTCACAGGCCCGCAATTAGTCGACTACGGAAAGCGTGAGATGCCGGAGTACATGCGGCCGGATGTCGTCTGGCAGCTCGAACAGTTTCCCCAGACTTCGACGGGAAAACCCGACCGCGTCAGGATCAAAGAGCTGTACCTGGAGCACACGAAGCGTTGACCGGCGCCATGGACACTATCCGACCGTTCACTCCCGATGATATTCCCGCTGTAGCGGTCCTCTTCCAGCGCGTCTTCAGGCATACTGCTGCGCCCCCGCCGCCTCAGCTCCTTGGCTACCTCGATACGATCTACTTTCATAATCCGTGGTATGCCGGGGATCTTCCCTCAATTGTCTATGACGCCGGCGGGAAGATCGGCGGCTTTATCGGCGTCCTGCCGTTTCCGTTTTTGATGGCCGGTGTTCCGGTCCGCGCGGTCATTGGCGGGAATTACATGGTTGACCCCGATCTCCACAATCCCCTTGCGGGGGTCAAAATCCTCCGCGCATTCTTCGCCGGCAAACAGGATCTCGCCCTCACGGACACGTCCAACGAAACGGGTCGCAAGATGTGGGAGAAGATGGGGGGAGTGACTCTTCAGACGTACAGCCTCCTCTGGCTCCGCGTGCTCCGACCTGCCGGTTTCGGTGTTTCTGTCCTTGCGCGAAAGAAGGCCGGCGCACCGATTGCCTTCCTCGCGCGTCCCCTGACGCCGTTCATTGATGCCTTAACCACCGGCATGACGAGAAGTCCACTGCGCGAGGAGCCATCGCATCTCCGTGCAGGAGAGTTGACCGCCGGCGCTCTCCTTGCATCCATCCGGGCTGCCTCCGCTCCAGACACCTTCGTTCCGGCGTACACGGAAGAATATCTCGCCTGGCTCATATCGATGGCGCGCCAGAAACGCGAGTACGGTGAGTTCGCCTCGGCCCTGCTTTCGGATGAACGCGGTTCGGTTGCAGGCTGGTACATGTACTATCCCAATCCGGGCAGGATCGGGCAGGTTCTCCAGGTCGGTGCGATGCCGGGGAAGCTCGACGCGGTGCTTGCCCACCTTTTCGAAGACGCGCGTGCCAGGGGAACCGTCGCCCTCATCGGCAGGAGCGGCGCGGATGGGTTCAGCACATATACAGCCCACAGCTGTGTCTATTTTCAGCGGGATATGTACACGCAGGTGTGCACGAAGCGGCAGGATATCACTCAGGCACTGCTGGGCGGGAAGGCGTTTATTACGAGACTGGAAGGGGAATGGTGGACACGCCTCCAGGGAGACTCCTTCGAGGAGTCATGAAGCGTTGGTCCAGTAGGAGACAGTGTCGTCAATCTGCGGATGCGATTCAACCGTCCACCGGTCGTAGCGGCGAAGCCACCCCGTTTGCTCGAGCAGCCCGTCCTGGTCCGGCGTCGAATACGCCAGCCTGATCGTGCGCGGCACCGCGTCGAGCCCTTCCTTCATCTTCGTCAGCACCTCGCCTGTGGTTTTCGGGCCGAACGGGTTGAACATGTAGAACACGGTGCCCCGCCTGAAGTCAAATTGCTGGGCCGGCATTTCCAGGATCGTGATCGGGGATACCCCCCCTCTGAGTTGCATCACGTTCTGCCGGGCCGCCGCGCACATGAGCGTCGAATCATCGATCCCGATAACCTCCCGCACGGCATACCGCGCGGCCAGGCAGACGACACGTCCCTTCCCGCACCCCAGGTCCACGAGCACATCGTCTTTGGCAAGTGAGAGGTGTTCCAGCACCGCATTCGTCATTCTGTACGGATTGGTTCCGTAGTACACGTGTTCATCGTCTGTTACATCCGATGAATGAAGCCCCCGCGTATATATGCCGAGCCGTTTTTCCCAGTACAGGTTGCTCAGCCTCGTCTTCACGTCCCTCCAGTGCATCAATGAACCCCCGGGGATAACTTCGCTTCGACGAACGTCGAAATCCGCTCGACCGAGTCGAAATTCTCACCTGTAAGCTCGGTATCTTCGAACTTCACGTTGAAGTGTTCCTCGAGGTAGGAAATAAGCTCGAGAATGCCCGTGGAATCGATCACCCCTGAGCCGAGGAGCGATTCTTTGTCCTCCAGCACACGGCGGTCGTCAAACACAAAATTCGTCCTGATAAACTGACGTACCTGGTCCTTGATTTGTTCCTGTGTCATGCCTCTCCTGTTAGTGGGCCGCCACTGCGGCGCGGTCTATGTGAGTGGTGAAATGGATTCCGTTTCCCCTGCCAGATCCCGGCTCCCGGATAAAATGGTGCCAGGTGAGCTGTCCCGAGAGAAGCCCGACGAACGACATGTTGTCCGTGTTGCTGAAGGGCTCGCTGCCTCCCGTCGCCTTGACGCGCGATGAGCATTTCGCGTAGAGCCCCCGGACCGCCTGAACGTCGAAGAGGCCCGATTGCCGGAGGGCGTCCTCCGAAAGTAACTCGCTCACGTAGGAAGGGGCTTCCGGTCCGAGAAAGCTCACCGCATCCGGGGCTCTGTACGGCTGCTTCTGCCGGTTGATAATCGGTTCGGGAACCTGTCCCCGCGCCGCGAGCTTCAATATATGCTTCTCATGCAATCCTGCCAGCTTGTACTCCGGGGGGAGGCCGTTGCAGAATTCCATCACGTCCGAATCCAGGAAAGGGAATCGCCCCTCCACCGAGTGAGCCATGAGCATCCTGTCCCCCTGCGAGGAGATGAGATAGGACGAAAGAAGCGTCGTCACCTCCAGGAACTGGGCCTGTGAAAGATCGTCCCACCGCCTGAAATCTGCAGGGAGGTATTCCAGGATGTCGGGGGCCGGTTTCCGTGTTAGCTCATTTGTCACCGCCGAAGAGAGGAACCTCTTCAGCGCCGACGTTGTCCTCCACCGGGGATCATGCGAGAACCCGGGGCTGCCTGCTTTCTCAAGCCCCTGGCGCCAGAATTCCATCGCCATCCCCCGTGCCATCTGGGGGGACCTGGCAAGATACGGATACAGCCTGTCAAACAGTCTGGGGCGGACTTTTGATCCCGGCTGCCTGGACCAGAACATCCTGATCTTCGCTTCACGAAACAGGTCGTACCCTGCGAGCATTTCGTCCGCGCCCTCACCTGTGAGCACACCCTTGATGCCCCCCCTCCTCACCGATTGGGAAAGGAGATACAGTGGCGCTGGCGCCGTGCGGAGGATCGGCCTCTCTGCATGGAGAATCACCTCGGGGAACACCAGGGCGATGTCAGAACGACGAACGACGATCTCTGAATGATCGCTGTCGATCGTCGAGGCCATCATCCGCTGAAAATTTGTTTCGTCGAACTCGGCATCCTCAAACCGGAGCGAGAAGGTCTTGAACACCCCCTCCTTTGCTTTCCGGCCCATCCCGGCGATAAGCGAACTGTCGAGCCCCCCCGAAAGGTAGCTGCCGATCGGGACGTCCGCCCGCAGGACCCGCATCTGCGTGGCGAGTGTGAGCTTCTCACGAAGGACTTCTGTCGCCTCGGCCAGGCTGAGCGGGTACGGCGCCCCCGCTTCGGGATACGATGGAGTCCAGAACGTTACCTCATCTTTCCGTCCGTCAGCGTCGTACGTCCGCACGGTCCCGGGCGGGAGTTCTTCTACGCCCTCAAAAAGTGTCGTCGGCGGCTGGGACGCCCAGTAGGTGAACGTCTGTTCGAGTCCCCGCGGATCGATCGCACGTCGGAGCGTCGGGTCGGCAAAGAGGGCCTTCACTTCACTGGCAAAATGGACGAGGCCGTCTTTCTCATGAATGTAGAGAGGCCTCACGCCGATCCTGTCCCGGGAGAGGACGAGCCTCTTTCTCTTCGAGTCCCAGAGAGCAAACGCCCATTGACCGTTGAACTTCGTGAAGCATCTGTTCCCCCATGCTTCGTAGGCGTGGACGATCACCTCCGTATCAGAATGTGTCCGGAATGTGTGTCCCAGCCCTTCCAGCTCCCTTCGGAGCTCCACATAATTGAATATCTCGCCGTTGAAGATGATCCAGAGCGTACCATCGGCGTTCGCCAGAGGCTGCTGCCCGGTGACGAGATCCACAAAGGAGAGCCGGGCGTGCACGAGTCCGGCACGTTCGTCCCTGTACAGGCCGTACTCATCCGGCCCCCGGTGTCGGATCGCACCGACCATGGAGCGGAGAAGCTCAATTTCGGGAGGCGGGTGTCTCCCGTTCGTGCTTACGATGCCAGCAATGCCGCACATAGTACGTTCTTCACCGGAGTTGTCAGAACTACCTATCGCTGTCGACTGCCCGTCGAACTGTATCGCTGATCTCTGTCACCTTCTCAACAAGCAGCGGCGGAAGTTGAATGGGGAGTGTGGCCCTCCGCTTTGCTTCGATATCTCTATACACACGTTCAACCTGTTCGGCCGTCAGGCCGGTCGCCACTGCAGTCTCGCCGGAAGAGATGCCGTGATTGTGCGCGTACAGGCAGAGGTCCATCTTGTCGTACGGAAGCGCGAAATAAAACTCCTCCTGAGTCTGTGCAAGGGAGAACGTGTCGGTTGTCGGAGGCCGCCTGCAGATCTCCTCGGGAACTCCCATCGCCCGCGCGAGCGCGTATACCTGCGTCTTGTACAGATGTGCAATAGGTTTGAAATCGGCGCTCCCGTCCCCGTTCTTCACGAAGAAACCCTGATCATATTCCAGGCGGTTCGGCGTTCCGCAGACCGCGTAGTTCAGTCGGTCTGCATGATAATACTCCAGCATCTTCCTCGTTCTCTGCTTGAAATTGGTTGCTGCAATAAGCGCAAGATACGCGTGAATTGGCAGCCGCACAGTCTTTGACTCGCCCGAAGGTGATTGAACTGTCAGGCGGGGGACGTTCAGCCTGTCCCCCCCAAGGAGAGACGGCAGGACGACCTTGTCTTTCCATCCATCGCCGTATTCCGGGACAACGGTTCGAATCGCCTCACGCTGCCTGGCGTAGCATCCGGCGCCTTCAAGAACCGGGGCGATGTCCTCCGTGACGGCATTGATGCCGAACGTATCCGCGACGAGCTTTCCCAGCCCGAGCGACTCGGATGCCGAAGCCCTCTCCGGCATAAAGACCGCGAGCACGTTCTCCTTGCCGAGCGCGCGAGCGCAGAGCGCCGCGCAGAGCGAACTGTCGATTCCCCCCGAGAGGCCCACGACCGCCCCCCGGCGGCGGAGGGTCTCATGGACCGACTTCCGCACGGAGGTCGTAATCGATGCTATGGCTTCATCTGCATCGATTCGGAGTGCGTCTGTTGAAAATGGCATCGTTCGAAACCTGGATAGTGGAAACCAACAATATACACTTCTGGAGGGATCTCCGTGCGATTCAGGTCACACTGCGGTCACTCCAAGCCGGGCCAAACCTCTTCAAAGCCGCCTGTATCCACGATATTCGACTGAAGAAAGTGCCTATTCCGGCGCCAACGACGTTGCATATGAGGTCAACCATGCTTGAATTTCGCGTCGGCAGCCATGCCTGGAGCATCTCGACCGAAAGGCTGAAAAGAAAAGCCGCCAGCAACGTTATCACAATACCATGAACGACGCTCTTTCGTTGTCTGATGAAGATGATGGCGCCGAGAAAGCCGAACGGAAAGAACGCAAGGACGTTTCCCGCCATGTCAAAGACAAACCAACGCGTGTGCCAGTTATAGTGGGTCGGAGGGGCCAGGATGATCCTGCTGGGGACTGTATAACGTTCCGGGATCCAGAGCGGGTTTGGTGCTCCACTTCCGACGTCCGGCACCAACCGCCGAAAAGGTCCGGTAAAATCATAGCTCATGACCAGGTTTCCCCTGAGTGAAGCCGGGACCGGCGTCTTCGCAGGTTCAATCGATCTGTCAATCATTGAAAGGGAAAACAGTTCACCTCTCCATCCGTTCTGCCCGTCAACAAGAGATCCGAGGGCAAGAGTGGCCGAGGAATCCCATTGGAGGCGTTCACCGGGTCCGAGCTGCGTTGTTTTTCGGGATCCTCCGTTTATCCATGCGTGGAGCTTCACCCCGTCGAAAGAAACTGTAATCGTGAGAGTATCAATGCGCGCAAAAACGTGGGGAATATGCAACCCTGCCTCCGGGTGGCCTCCGGCCGATTCAACCCACACGTCGAGCTGATCGTTCTCCTGCTGCAGCCTCAGGTTTACATGATGCTCATCCGTGCCGTAGTCGAGTATGCACGCACGTTCCCGCACGGAGAAGGAGATGAGCCTGAGCTCCAGTGTAAATCTCTCAAGCCGCGCGAGCTTTGACGGGGCGTTCTGCGTGAAGGCAATTGCCGGCTGCTTGAAAACAAGCCCGCCGCTGGGAGACGAAGATGCGAGGTTGTACTGCAGGAAATTGAAAGGCCAGAGCGTGGCAACAACTCCGGCCGCAAGATAAGTCCAGAAAAGGAGAACGGGTGAGAGCTTCATCAATCGAAGATACCGAGGAATCAGCAGTTTTGCAACGCCTGCACCGATTGCATAAAAGTGTCCATTATCGTATATTTACGCCTCTCTGCAGCATGCCAATCGGCAGGTGTAAGGTCGTCCGAGAGGACGGTCGGCCGTTTGGGCCCGTAGCTCAAATGGATAGAGCAACAGCCTTCTAAGCTGTAGGTTGCGCGTTCGATTCGCGCCGGGCTCACCAGCAACCGGGCAATTGCAGGGTCAATGAACCCCTCACAAAGATCTCTCAGCCGCTCATCGGATAACCACCCTTCCCGCCCCCATCGTCTAGAGGCCTAGGACACGGGCTTTTCAAGCCTGTAACACCAGTTCGAATCTGGTTGGGGGCACTGATATTCCCGCCTATTTGACACGTCTGGTTGCCTTTGTGGTTGCCCCTGCCTCTCATCCTGAGAGGTTCTTATGTATCTGTCAAGGCGGAATGGCCTATATTACATATGGTACAAAGACGAGAAAGGGAAGAAACAGAAGGTCTCAACTCATTGTCGGAAAAAGGCGGATGCCTTTGAGGCTCTCAAGGCTTTTCAGGCATCCCGGCACATATCCCCCCAAAAGTGCCTAACACTCTCCGAATTCTACGCAGATCTCAGCAAATATCTCGATTCTACCTACCGATCGTCTACGGTTGAACTCTACAAGCGGTCTTGGGAT